>JAEUPE010000095.1 GCA_016790435.1 Rubrivivax sp.
CACGTAGGGCTTGCCGAACACCGGCTCCTTGAACGGCGTCGGCGGCAGCTGCCAGGTGCCGGTGGAGGGCGGGCGCACTTCGGCATCGACGTGCACGTCGATGACGCAGGGCCGCCGCTTCTTCAACGCCAGCTCCACCGCACCGGCCAGCTCCTGCGGCCGCGTCACCGTCAGGCCCTCGGCGCCGCAGGCGCGTGCCCAGGCGGCGAAGTCGGGGTTGTAGCGTTCGCCGCTTTGGCCCTTGTAGAAGGCGGTGCCGATCTCGCGGCCGTCGAAGAGACCGTACTGGATGTCGCGGATGGCGGCCCAGGCAAAGTTGTTCCAGACGATCCACACCACCGGCAGCTCGTACTCCACCGCCGTGCACAGCACATAGGGTGCCATCGTGAAGCCGCCGTCGCCGACCACGGCCACCACCGGCCGGTCGGGCGCGGCGAGCTGCGCGCCGAGCGCACCGCAGACGCCGAAGCCCATGCTCGAATAGCCCCAGCTGTTGAGCATGCTCTGCGGCCGGCGCGCTTGCCAGAACTGCATGAACCAGTTGTGGTGCACACCCGAGTCGAGCGAGAGGATCACGTCGTCGGGCAGCAGCTTCTGCAGCGTGCCGACCACGAACTCCGGGCGCAGCGGGCTCGTGCTGTCGCCGAAGTGCGGGCGAACGAAGGCCTCCCACTCGGCCTGCCAGCCGCGCACTTCGTCGAGCCAGGGCGCGTAGCGTGCGAGCGTGATGTCGGCCCGCGCGGCCACGCCGGCCAGCAACTGCCGGGCGAACACCTGGGCGTCGGCGATGACACCGACGGTCGGCGGGTAGTTGCGGCCGAGCTCCTGCGGGTCGATGTCGACGTGCACGAGCTTCGTCTTGGGGAAGTTCCAGGAGTAGCCCGGCTGCCAGCTCGAGGCGCTGCGGTCGTCGAAGCGCGTGCCGAGCGTGATGACGAGGTCGGCGTGGCGCCCGGCCTGGTTGGCCGGGTAGGCGCCGTTGCGGCCGATGAAGCCGAGCGCCAGCGGGTGGTCGCCTCGGATGCAGCCCATGCCGTTGGGCGAGGTGATGACGGGCACCTGCAACCGCTCGGCGAGCGCCGTGATCTCGGCACCGGCCTCCGACAGCGTGGCGCCATGCCCGATGAAGAACACCGGCTTGCGCGCCGCGGCCAGCAGGTCGAGCGTGGCCGAGAGATCGGCCTCGCTCGCGCCCGGCCGGTGCATGCGGCCGACGTGGGACCGCGCCGGCAACTCGACCTCGGCCTCCTCCTGGTAGACGTTGTAGGGGATGTCGAGGTTCACCGGCCCGGGGCGGCCCGTGACCATGGTGTCGAAGCCCTGGCGCAGTGCCAGCGGCAGCATGTCCACGCGCGTGGGCTGGAAGGCACGCTTGACCACCGGGCGCAGCACCTGCGCGAAGTCGGCCTGGTTGTGCTTGTAGAGCTCCTGGAACGGCGCGCGGTTGTGCTGGCTCGTCGGCACGTTGGAGGTGATGGCCATGAAGGCCGAGCTGTCCGCGAGCGCCGTGGCGAGGCTCATCACCATGTTGGCCGAGCCGGGGCCCGTGCTCGTGAGCGTGGCCACCGGCCGGTGCTTGACGCGGAAGTAGGCGTCGGCCATGTGCCCGGCGCACTGCTCGTGGCGCGGCGAGATGAGCTGGATCTTGTCGCGCACCTGGTAGAGCGCGTCGAGGATGCCGACGTTGCCGTGGCCGCAGATGCCGAAGATGTAGGGCACGCCCTCCTGCACCAGGGTCTCGGCGATCAGCTCGCCGCCTTTCATCATCGGCATGGTGGGTCTCCTGACGATCCTGAGGAAGAAGCTCGGTTCATTCTCGTTCCTGGCCAAGCGGCCGCGGCGGATCCGGCTTTGCCGGGCCGCTGGCGGCGCCCCCTGGGGGGAGGCACCGAAGGCGCTTCGGGGGGGTCGTCACGCCAGCAGCGTCACCATGCGCTCTTCGCTCATCTCGCGCACGGCGTGGTGCGGGCCCTCGCGGCCGAAGCCGCTGGCCTTGCTGCCGCCGTAGGGCATGACATCCACGCGCGAGCTCGAGGTCTCGTTGATGTGCACGCCGCCCACCTCCAGCTCGCGCGCGGCGCGCAACGCGTCGGCCATGCGGTTGGTGAAAAAGCCGGTGGCCAGCCCGAAGGGCGTGGCGTTGACGCGCGCGATGGCCTCGTCCAGCGTGTCGTAGGGCACGAGCGACATGACGGGGCCGAAGACCTCCTGGCAGCCCACGGCCATGCCATCGTCGACGCGTGCCAGCAGCGTCGGCGGCACGACGGCGCCCACGCGCGGACCGCCGGCCAGGCGCTCGGCGCCGCGCGCCACGGCCTCGTCCACCCAGGCCTCGATGCGGCGGGCCTCGGCCTCGCTGATGACGGGGCCGACGACGGTCTTCACGTCGGTCGGGTCGCCGCAGGGCAGGGCGGCCACCATCGTGGCCAGGCGCTGCCGCACGACTTCGAACACGCCGCGCTGCACGAGCAGGATCTGGATCGACGTGCACACCTGCCCGGCCTTGCGGTAGGCGGCATTCACGACCCTGGGCAGCGCGCGATCGAGGTCGGCGTCGTCGGCCACCAGCGTGTAGGCGATGCTGCCCAGCTCCATCTGCGTGCGCCTGAGACCCGCGCGCTGCTGGATCTTCTCGCCCACCTCGGTGCTGCCCGTGAAGGCGTAGAAGCGCACGCGCGGCTCGTCGAGCAGCCAGCCGGCGATCTCGGCGCCGCCGTGGATGACGCTCAGCAGCCCCGGCGGCAGGCCGGCTGCGAGCAGCGCCTCGGCCATGATGCAGGCGGCGCTCGGCGTGTTGGTGGAGGGCTTGAGCACCACGGCGTTGCCGGCGGCGAGTGCCGGCGCCACCTTGTGCGCCACGGTGTTGAGCGGCGCATTGAACGGCGTGATGGCGCACACCACGCCCAGCGGCACGCGCAGCGTGAAGCCCAGTCGCCCCGCCTGGCCGGCCGCGCCCTCGATGGGCACCATCTCGCCGCGGAAGTTGCGCGCCTCCTCGGCCGAGAGGCGAAAGGTGGTGAGGCAGCGGCGCAGTTCACCCAGGCCGTCGCTGGCCGGGAAGCCCACCTCCAGCTGCAGCGCGCGCACGAGCTCGTCGCCGCGCTGTTCGAGCAGCACTGCGGCGCGGTCGAGGATGGCGCCGCGCTCGTGCGGCGTCAGCCGGCTGGCGCGGTAAGCCGCGTGCGCTTCGGCCACCGCCTCGGCCACCTGGGCGCGCGAGGGCAGGTGCAGGGTGGTGCAGGGCGTGAGGCGGAACTTGTCGAGCGCCTGCTGGCGGCGCTCGCCTTCGACCCAGCGGCCGGCGATCAGCAGCCGGGCATCGGGCAGCGGCATCGAAGGCGGGCTGGACACGGCGTTCGCCTGGGCCTCGACCGCCGCGCTCAAAGCGGCCCCTCCCCGTCCTCCTGGTCCTCCACGGGCGTCGTCACCACCAGGAAGACGAGCGGCACGGTGCCGTTGTTCGTGAAGCTGTGGCGCACGCCCGGCGGCACGAAGACGTAGTCGTGCTGGCGCATGAGCACGCTCTTGTCGTCCAGCGTCAGCATGCCCTCGCCTTCAAGCACGTGGTAGACCTGCTCCTGCACCTGGTGCACGTGCTCCTGCACGTAGGCCATGGGCTGGTAGCAGGAGATGCGGAAGTCCACCCGCCGCGAGCCGCAGGTCTCCGGGCGCACCAGCGCCTTCGAGAGGGCACCACCGAAGTGGCCGGGGTACTGCTGCCACGGGATCTCGGCCATGTGGCGGACGAAGGCTTCGACCTTCGCCGGCTTCTTGGGCTTCTTGGACTTCGCGTTCATGGCGTCCCCGGTTCGGCCCCGACGGGCCCTGGCATGCGGTCGGACGAGTCTATGAACGCCCGCCCCGCCGTGGAACTACCGATTTCCGACGGCGCCTATCGCGGTGGCTTATAGCGGCGGCCGCAAGGGTTGCCTCGCCCATCGGTCGCACTTATAGCGGCTCAAAGAAATCGGTAGTTTTCGCCCGCGGGGGGCGCCCGTAGGATGCCCTGGCAGCCTTCCCACCACGATGAAGATCGCCGTGTTCACCAAGAACCTCAGCAACCCCGCCTATGCGGCGGCGCGCATGGGGGCGGAGCGTGCGGCGGCGATGTTCGGCGCCGAGGTGAGGCACTACGTGCCCACGATTCCGGATGACCCGACGCAGCAGTCGGCGCTCGTGCACCAGGCGCTGGCTGACGGCGCCGACGCCTTCGTCTTCACGCCGGTGCACCCGACGCGGGTGGACGACGCGGTGGCGTCGATCCGGCGTTCGGGCGTGCCGATCTTCGGCTTCGTCAACCGCATGCCCGAGGGGCAGTGCGTGTCCTACGCCGGGTCGTCCGATGCGCGGCTGGCCGAGGACATCGCGGCCCACCTCTTCGGGTATCTCAGCGGCCGCGGCGACGTGGTCATCGTCACCGGGCCCACCGACTCGGTGACGAGCATCGAGCGCGTCGCCGCCTTCGAGGCCACGGCGCGCCGGCATGCGGGCGTGCGCATCGTCGCGCGCTGCGTCGGCGCCTACCTGCGCGAGCCGGCGCGCGAGGCCTTCGCCGCCGTGCTGCGCGAGCACCCGCACATCGACGCCGTGCTCGCGGCCAACGACATCATGGCCATCGGCGTGCTCGACGCGCTGGATGCCGCCGGGCGCCGCGCCGTGGTGGTGGGCGTGAACGCCATCCCGCAGGCCGTGCAGGCCGTGGGCGCCGGGCGCATGCTGGCCACGGCCGACTTCAACGCCATGCAGATGTGCTTCCTGGCCACCGAGTGCGCCATTCGCCATGGCCGTGGCGAGGCAGTGCCGCACGAGATCGAGCTGCCGGTGGCCATCGTGCACGGCGGCAACTGGCGACAGTGGGACCGGCCTTACGAGCAGCGTGAGCTGACGACCCTGAAGGACCTGCAGCGCGAGTCGCCCGCGTCGAAGGACCTGCCGAGCCACGCCGCGGCGCAGAAGGGCCTGCTTTGACCATGAAGCGACGTGTCCTCATTGGCGCCGTGCCCGCGGCCCTGGCCGCCACCCTTGCGCCACGCGTCGGCCGCGCGCAGGCTTTCCCCGGCAAGCCGGTGCGCCTGGTGGTGCCGTTCGCGCCCGCCGGCATCGCCGACATCCTCGGCCGCCTCATCGCCGAGCCGCTCTCCCAGGCCTGGGGTCAGACGGTGGTGGTCGAGAACAAGGCGGGCGCCAGCGGCCACATCGGCGCGCTGGACGTGGCGCGCTCGGCTCCCGACGGCCACACGCTGATGGTGGGCACCATCGGCATCCATGCCGCCTACAAGAGCTACACCAAGCTCGCCTACAAGCCGGCCGAGGACCTGCGGCCGGTCACCATCCTGGCCGAGGCGGCCAATGTCGTGCTGGTGCCAGCCAGTTCGCCGTACCGGTCCTTCGCCGAGTTCCTCGCCGACGCCAAGGCCCATCCGGGCAAGCTGAGCTACGGCTCGGCCGGGCCGGGCTCGTCGATCCACATGGTGACGGCGCTCTTCGAGCTGATGAGCGGCACGCGCATGACGCACGTGCCCTACAAGGGCAGCGGCCCGGCGCTCGTGGACCTGATCGGCGGCCAGATCCAGGTGATGTTCGAGAACATCGGCTCGGGCATGGTGCACATCAAGAGCGGCAAGCTGCGTGCGCTGGCCGTCACCGGCGCGCGGCGCGAGGCGACGCTGCCCGACGTGCCCACGGTGGCCGAAGCCGGCGTGCCAGGTTACGCAGCCACCTCGTGGTGGACGGTCGCCGCGCCGCGCGACACGCCGGCCGCATTAGCCGAGCGCATCCAGCAGGACATCCGGCGCGCCACGTCCACGCCGCAGGCCGGCGCGAGGTTCGAGTCGCTCGGCGTGCAGGCGGTGGTCAACACGCCCGCCGAGGCGGCGGCCTTCTTCGCCAGCGAGACGGTGAAGTGGAACCGCGTCATCGACGCGGCGAAGCTGCAGCTCGACTGACGGGCCGCGCGGATCGACTTCACCGACGAACCCGACCGACGCGACCGACCCAACTGACTGACTGGACCGACCCCGTGAGCACGCGCCGCCAGACCCTTCGAGCCGGCCTCGCCGTCGGCAGCGTCGCGCTGCTGGCTGGCCTCGCCACGCGTCCCGCAGCCGCCCAGGGCGAGCCGTTCCCGAACAAGCCCATCCGCCTGGTCGTGCCCTACGCACCCGGCGGCATCGCCGACCTGCTGGGTCGGCTCATCGCCGACCGCCTGGGCCCGCTGGTCAAGCAGACGGTGGTCGTCGAGAACCGCCCCGGCGCCGGCGGCCACGTCGGCGGTGAGCTCGTCGCCAAGTCGGCGGCCGACGGCTACACGCTGGTGCTGGCCACCATCGCGCACAACGGTGCGGCGGCCATGTACAAGGGCCTGAAGTACGACCCCACCACCGACCTGCAGCCCGTGGTGCTGGTGGCCGAGAGCGCCGGCGTGCTGCTCGTGCACCCCGACGTGCCGGCGAAGACCGTGGCGGAGTTCATCACGCTCGTGAAAGCGCAGCCGGGCCGGCTCAACTACGCCTCGGCCGGCAACGGCTCGGCCATCCACATGGCCACCGAGTTGTTCAAGCACATGACCGGCACCGAGCTCGTGCACGTGCCCTACAAGGGCAGCGGCCCGGCGATGGCCGACCTGCTGGGGGGCCGCGTGCAGGTGATGTTCGAGAACATCGCCACCGGGCTGCCGCACGTTAAGAGCGGCAAGGTGCGCGCGCTCGGCGTCACCAGCCGCGCGCGCAACGCCGGCCTGCCCGAGGTGCCGACCATCGCCGAGAGCGGCGTGCCCGGCTACGCCGCCGAGCCCTGGTACACGGTGTCGGCGCCCAAGGGCCTGCCGCCCGAGGTGTTGAAGAAGCTCAACGCCGACCTGCACGCCGTCATTCGATCGCCCGAACTCGCCGCCCGCTGGGAGGCGCTCGGCGTCACGCCGCTCGGCGGCAGCCCCGATGAGGCCCTGCGCCGCAACGCGCAGGAGAACGACCGCTGGACACGCGTGATCCAGGCCGCGCGCATCCAGGCCGAATGAAGCCCCGGCCGGAAAACAGGAGACACCCCATGCACCACGATCAAGGCCACCCGAGCCGCCGCCGCGTCCTGCAAGCCGGTGCGGCACTCGCTGGCGCCTCGGCGCTCGGCGCGCCCGGGCTGCTGTATGCGCAGGCCAACGCCATCCGCATCGGCCACCTGACGCCGATGACGGGCTTCCTCGGCGCGCTCGGCGAGTACGCAGTCATGGGCCTGAAGATGGCGGTGGAGGAGATCAACGCCGGCGGCGGCGTGATGGGCCGCCCCATCGACCTGATGACCGAGGACTCGGTCAACCCGCAGGTGGCGGCGAGCAAGGCGCAGCGCATGCTCGAGCGCGACAACGTCGCATTCCTGATGGGCGAGATCAACTCGGCCTCGGCGCTCACCATCTCGCAGGTGGCGGCGCGCAACAAGAAGCTGTTCCTGAGCATCGGCGCGCGCTCCGACGCGCTGCGCGGCAAGGACTGCAACCGCTACACCTTCCACGTCGACATCCCGGTGACGGTGATGGTCAACGCCGCCGGCCAGGCGCTCGTGCGCGAAGGTCTGGTCAAGGGCAAGAAGATCTACAGCCTGACCGCCGACTACCTGTTCGGGCACGACCTGTCGCGCCAGGCCAAGCGCTTCTTCGCCGCCAACGGCGGCGAGCAGATTGGCGACGAGTTGGTGGCCACCGACGTCACCGACTTCAGCCCCTACCTCTTGAAGATCCGCCAGGCCAAGCCCGACCTCATCGCCACCAACTTGGCGGGCAACCAGGTGACGAACTTCGTCAAGCAGTACAGCGAGTTCGGGCTGCCCTTCGCCGTGGCCGGCTTCAACCTCAACACCGCCGACGCCTGGGCGGCGGGCGAGGGCAACCTCGGCGGCATCTGGCCGACCGTGTGGCACCACGACCTGAAGACGCCGGGCTCGCAGGCCTTCGTCGCCGCCTTCCAGAAGAAGTACAACAAGCGGCCCGAGAACCACGCCTGGATCGAATACGTCTCGATGAAGATCATGGCGCAGGCCATCGCCGAGACGAAGGGCGTCGACACCGACAAGCTCATCGCCTACTTCGAGAGCGAGGCGCAGTTCGACCTGCTGAAGGCGCGCAAGGGCTACTTCCGCAGCTGGGACCACCAGCTGATGCAGGAGGCCTACCCGTTCACCGTCAAGCCCAAGGGGCAGGCCAAGGACAAGCAGGACTTCCTGGCGTTCGGTGAAGCGGTGCCGGCGGCGAACCAGCCACTGGACATCCTGGCGCCGCCCAAGTCCGAGAGCGTGTGCAAGATGTGATGGAGCGCGGCGCGGAGCCCATGCCCCGCGCTGCCGTGCGCTGACCTGATGCAAATCGTCTTCCTGCTCGAGCAGGTCGTCAATGGCCTGGTGCTCGGCGGCTACTACCTGCTGCTGGCGCTGGGCCTGTCGCTCATCTTCAGCGTCGGCGGGGTCGTCAACCTGGCGCACGGCGCGTTCTATGCCATCGGCGCCTATGTCTCGCTGACCATCGGCAACCGCTTCGGTTTCGGCGCCGGCGTGCTCATCTCGCCGGTGGTGGTCGGGTTGCTCGGCGTTGCCTTCGAGCGCTTCCTGCTGCGGCGCTTCTACAGCGCCGACCCGATTCTCGGCCTGCTCGTCACCTTCGGCCTGGCGATGGTGGCCGAGCAGCTCATCCGCGTGATCTGGGGCGCGGCGCCGCTGCCCTCGACGATGCCGCCCGAGTTCAAGGGCAACGTCACGGTGGGCGAGTTCCTCTTCTCGCGCTACCGGCTGCTGCTGCTGGCGGTGGTGTTCGTGGTCATGACGGCGTTGTGGCTGCTGCTCAACAAGACCTCCTTCGGCCGCGTCGTGCGCGCCGGCGTGCAGCGGCCCGACATGGTGGCGGTGCTCGGCATCAAGCTGCAGCCCTACATGACGGCGGTGGTGGTGCTGGGCGTGGCGAGCGCGGCGCTCGGCGGCGCGCTCTTCGGCCCCATCACCATCGTGCATCCGGCCATGGGCACCGAGATCATGACCATCGCCTTCGTCGTCGTCGTCATCGGCGGCCTCGGCAGCTTCTGGGGCGTGGTGCTGGCCGCCCTGCTCGTGGGTGTGGTGCGCGGCATCACCATCCACTTCGTGCCCGCGGCGGGCGAGGCCTCGATGTATGTGCTGATGGTGCTGGTGCTGCTGTTCCGCCCGCGCGGGCTGCTGGGCGAGCGCATCGAGCGCTTCGAGTGAAGGCACGAATGAGCCTGCTGCGCGACCCGATCTCACGCCTGTGCTCCTCGCCGTACGGGAGTACGGCTGCGGTGCTCGACGCGACCTCGGGCCGCTCGCGACGGCTCCTTCGCACCTTCACGGGACGCAGGTGATGTTCGCCAAGAAGTTCCAGCCGCTCTGGATCGGTGGCCTCGGCCTCGTCCTGCTGCCCATCGTGCTGCAGGCCGTGGGCCTGACACTGGACAACGCCACCGTCGTCGTGCTGCTGTGCATGGCCACGATGGGACTGAACCTGCTCGTCGGCACCACGGGGCTGGTGTCGTTCGGTCACAGCGCCTGGTTCGGGCTCGGCGGTTATGCGGCGGCGATCGCGCACCTGCGCTGGTTCCCGCAGAGCTTCGTGCTGCCACTGCTCTTCGCGGTGGCCTTCACGGCAGTGCTGAGCCTGCTGGTGGGCTTCATCATCCTGCGCCGGCGCGGCGTGTACTTCTCCCTGCTGACGCTGGCGCTGTCGGCGCTCACGTTCGCCATTGCCTTCCGCTGGACGGCGGTGACGGGCGGCGAGGGTGGGCTCGGTGGCATCGAGCGGCGCAGCCTGGGGCCGATCAACCTCGACAGCCACTGGAACTTCTACATCGTCGTCGCCGTCATCGCCTTCGCGGTGCTCGTGCTGCTTCGGCGCGTGATGCGCTCGCCCTTCGGCCACGTGCTCGTGGCCATCCGCGAGAACGAGCAGCGCGCCGGCTTCCAGGGCTACGACACGCAGCGCTACAAGCTCGCGGCCTTCGTGCTCTCGGCCACCGTCACCGGGCTGGCCGGCGGGCTGCTGATCTTCCTGCACCGGCTGGCCGCGGCCGAGTCGGTGACGGTGGCCTTCTCGGGCGAGATGCTGGCGATGGTGGTCATCGGCGGCATGCGCAGCTTCCTCGGGCCGGCGCTGGGCGCGCTCTTCTACCTGATGTTCCGCGAGGCCTTCTCGATCTACACGAGC
>JAEUPE010000227.1 GCA_016790435.1 Rubrivivax sp.
CTCGGCGGTGGCGGCCGGGTTCTTGTAGTACTCCTTGAGCAGGCCGGCGCTCTTGACGAGGATCTCGCCGTTCTCGGCCACCTTGATCTCGACGCCCTCGATGGGCACGCCCACGGTGTCGGCGCGCACCTCGTGGTCGGGCTGCAGGCACACGAACACCGCCGTTTCGGTGCTGCCGTAGAGCTGCTTCAGGTTGACGCCGATGCTGCGGTAGAAGGTGAAGAGGTCGGGGCCGATGGCCTCGCCGGCCGTGTAGGCCAGGCGCACGCGGTTCAAGCCCAGCGTGTTGCGCAGCGGGCCGTACACGAAGAGGTTGCCGAGCGCGTAGGCGATCTTGTCGGCGAAGCCGACCGTCTTGCCGTCCATCAGCGCCGGGCCGACGCGCCGCGCCACGGCCATCGCCTGCTCGTACATCCAGCGCTTGGCGCTCGAGGCGTCCTCCATGCGGATGGTGACGCTCGTGAGCAGGCCCTCGAAGACGCGCGGCGGCGCGAAGTAGTAGGTAGGCCCGATCTCCTTCAGGTCGATCGAGACCGTGGCCGTGCTCTCCGGGCAATTCACGACGTAGCCGCAGTGCAGCCACTGCGCATAGCTGAAGATGTTCTGCCCGATCCAGGCCGGCGGCAGGTAGGCGAGGACTTCCTCGCGCTCGGTGAGGTGGTCGAAGCGCGCCCCGGCGCCGGCGCGGTCCAGCAGCGTGGCGTGCGTGTGCACCACGCCCTTCGGGTTGCCGGTGGTGCCGCTGGTGAAGAACATCGCCGCCACGTCGCCCGGCTGGGCGGCGGCCACCTCGCGCTCGAAGAAGGCGGGATGGGCCTTGTCCCAGGCCCGGCCTGCTTCGATGAGTGCGTCGAGCGAGCCGAGGCCGGGCTCGGCATAGTTGCGCAGGCCGCGTGCGTCGTCGAACCAGATGCGGTCCAGCCGCACCGCGGCGTCGCCGTTCGCGGCACCCTTCTCGGCGAGCAGCGCACGCACCTCGAGCATCTTGTCGACTTGCTCCTGGTCCTCGACGATGGCCAGCCGCACCTCGGCGTTGCGCATCGGGAAGACGTACTCCGTGGTCGCCGCGTCCTGGTACAGCGGCACCGGCACCGCGCCGAGCGCCTGGATGGCCAGCATCGAGGCATAGAGCCGCGGTCGGTTCTCGCCGACGACGACGACGTGGTCATCGCGCTTCAGCCCCGCCTCGGCCAGGCCGCAGGCGATGGCGCGCACTTCGTCGGCCAGGTGCGCCCAGGTGGTGGTTTGCCAGATGCCGAAGACTTTTTCGCGCAAGGCCGCCGCGCCGGGTCGCTTGGCGGCATGCTCCAACATCAGGCGCGGAAAAGTCGATTGCACCGGGATCTCCTCGAAATGCCCTGGTCCGGCGCACCCGGGCGACAGGCTGGGTGGCCGGAGGCGAATTGTGAGATCGCGCTTTGACGTCATGTTGTCGGTGTGCCGACAATCCAAGGGTTCTCACTGACAGGCATTCCACCGATGGCTCACGCCGCCCAGGCTGGATTTCCGCCCGCTTCCCACGCCACCGCGGTGGTGCCGGCCCGCTCGCGCCCGGTGCAGGAAGCCGACCTCGCCAACATCCCCTGGCTCGACCGGCTCGACGACGCCGAACGCGCGCGCGTGCGCACCGACATGCGGGTGGTGAACGTCGCGCCGGGCGAGCTGGTGTGCCGCGTCGGACGGCCGGTGACCTACTGGTTCGGCGTCATCGACGGGTTGCTCAAGATGAGCAACGACTCCGCCACGCGGGGCGGACTGGGCATGCCCATCACCTTCACCGGCGTGCCGCCGGGCGGCTGGTTCGGCGAGGGCACGGTGCTGAAGAACGAACCCTACCGCTACAACATCCAGGCCCTGCGCAAGAGCGTGGTGGCCGGCATCACCGCAGGCACCTTCCACTGGCTGCTCGACCGCAGCATCGGCTTCAACCGCTTCGTCATGATGCAGCTGAACGAGCGCCTGGGGCAGTTCATCGCCGCGCGCGAGATCGACCGCCTGACCGACCCCGACGCGCGCGTGGCGCGCAGCCTCGCGGCGCTCTTCAACCCGGTGCTCTACCCCGGCGTGGGCGAGTTGCTGCGCATCACGCAGCAGGAGCTGGGCTACCTCGTCGGGCTCTCGCGGCAGCGCGTCAACGAGGCGTTGCAGGCGCTGCAGGCGGCGCAGGTCATCCGCATCGAATATGGCGGGCTGCGCGTGCTCGACCTCGAGCGGCTGCGTCGCTACGGCGCGCCGTCGGCCTGAGCGCGGGCGAGGCGCCCAGGCACGGCCCGGGCGAGCGCCGGCCGCGGCAGCGGCAGGTGCACGAGCGCGATGCTCAGCCACACCGCAACGCTGAAGTACAGCGTCATCCACGCCACCTCGCCGCGCCAGTGGTGCCAGCTCGTCGAGACCGTCCAGCGGCCGGACACGTCGGCCAGGCCCTGCGCGAGGTCGAGGTAGGGACGGCCCGCGCTCTCGTCGGCCAGCCAGCGCGCCCAGTACATCGGCACGTCGACGGCGAACATGTAGCTCACGTACGCGACGCCGAAGACGGCGCACAGCATCAGCAGCCGGCGCGTCGGCGCCGTGCTGCTCGGCCACAGGGCCAGCAGGCCGGCGGTCCACAGGCCCGCCCCCAGGCCCCAGAGCGATTCCTCGAAGACGTGGCCGAGGTTCGACGTGCTGAGCACGGAGTACCAGGAACAGGTCTCGGCCACGAGGGCCATCGGCAGCAGCAGGCGGGCCACGAGGCCTGCGAAGCGATTGCCAGCCACCGCGCCGGCGGCACGCAGCAGCAGCGCGCATTGCATGACGAAGCACAGCTCGGCCACGGTGGCGACGCTGCGGCCGACCAGGACGCTCGACATCCACGTGTCGACCATCACGACGCGCGGGATGTCGTAGACGGGCCAGAAAGAACGGTAGGCGCAGCCGAACACGTAGCCGGCCGACAGCAGCAGCAGCGTGCGGCGCAGCGAGGGCATCTCCGGCGGCGACGGGCTGGCGCCCTTGCGCAGCAGCAGCACGGCCGCGGCCGCCGACCAGGCCAGCACGTTGACGAGGCTGATCGCGATGAGCAGTGTCCGCCAGCCTTCGGCGCTTTCGGTCAACATGGTGTCATCCAGGCGGGTGGGTGGGTGGCGCCGATGGGCGCGGGCGAGTGCTTCGAAGCGGGCGGCCTCCGCGACGCACGTGGTCCGTGGGCGGGCTCACAGGTCCTCGCGCACGCGCCGCCAGACGCGGCCGAGACGGCGCACGCGCTGCGCGGCGTCGGCGACCAGCCACCCCTGCGCGTACGACGCGGCTGGCGCCAGGCGCGGCGAGTGCTTCGCCATCTGCGCCAGCAGCCCGCCCGCCACCTCGGCGTCGTTGAGCAGCCCGAGCTGCTGCTGCAGCGTGGCGAGCGAGCGCAGCCGTTGCCGCTCGGCAGGCGCGCGTTCGCGGGCGTGCCCGGGCTGCAGCGCGCCCAGCATTTCGGTGAGGTAGCGCAGCTTCTTGGCGACGATGCGCGCGTCGTGGCGCGCCGAGGCGTCGGTATCCTCGAGGCGCCGGCCGTCGCGCGCCAGCCGCTTGCGCAGCCGCCGCAGGCGGCGCTGGGCAAAGGCGGGCAGGGGATCTTCGTCCGACTCGGCAGCGCTGCCTGAGCGACCGGCGACCGGTTGCCCGGGCAGGCCGCTCACCCACGCCATCAGCGCCAGTTGCCAGCCCACGTGGCGCGGCGAGGACACGGCCTTCACCGCAGCACGGCGCGCCGCGTCGGCCGCGGCCACGGCTGCCTCGCACAAGGCCGGCCAGGCGAGATCGGCCTCGGCCGGCGCAGGCACGCGCGGCAGCGTCTCGTGCGCCAGCACCTCGGCGTCGCGCACGCGGCCGAGGCATTCCGCGATCCAGCGCAGGTCTTCCAGCACCGGCTCCGGTAGCGTCGCGAACTCCTTGAACAGGCCGAGCGCGGAGCGAAGGCGCCTCAGGCCGACGCGCATCTGGTGCACGTACTCCGCGTCGGGCGAGCCGACGACGCCGGCCTCGTTGGCCTGCATCTGCGCCAGGCATTCCTCGACGATCGTGCGCAGGGCCGCCGCCCAGGGCGTGCCGCGCGTCAGGCGCGGGGCCCGGGCCGTCCGCGGCGGCTCGAGCGGCTGCTGCGCGAGCAGCGAAAAGCCGCGCTCGGCCTTGCCGCGCGACTCGGGGCGCAGTGGCAGGCTCGCGTGCAGCCCATGCGCCAGTTCGAAGAGCACACGCTCCTCGCCGCCCTTCAGTTCCAGTTCCACCTCGCACAGCGGCATCGTGCGCCCGCCGGCGTGGATCTCGCCGATGTCGAGCGCCAGTTCCACGAGGTCGCCGTGCACCGACATCAGCGGCCAGGTCGTGCGGCGGAAACGCGTGCTGACGCGCACGCCGAAGCCTGCCTGCGCGGCGGCGGCCTGGAGGTGATCGGCCGCCGCGGCGGCGCTGGCCGGCAGCCAGTCGATCAAGGTCCGGACGTCGAGCGCCGGTGTCGCCAGCGGCACCTCCCACTCCTCGAGGCGATGCAGCCCGCCGGCGGCACGGCCAACCGAGCCGGGAAACTTCAGGACCTTGAGCGTCTGCAGGATGCGGCTGCCCTCGCGTCGCAGCCGCACCTCGATGCCGCGACGCTGCAGGTCCAGTGCCGGCGTGTCGAAGTAGTGGTTCTCGACGCGGCGGCTCCAGGGACGGTTCTGCCGGTAGTGCGCGAGCAGCGGATGCGCGCGCAGCGCCGCCGCCGCGGCGGGGTCGAGCGACAGCTTGAGCTCGATCTCCATGGCCGGCGCGGGTGGCGGGTGGTGCGGGGCTTACTTGCCCTTCTTCTGGTGCGGGCGCCCGGTCTTCAGGCGCGGCACGGCGGCCACGGCCGCACCGAACGCCGCCTCGCCGAGCGCGGCAAGGGCATGCAGGCCGGCGCGCAGCAGTTCGCTCTTCTTCACCTCGCGGCCCTGCTTGAGCGCCCGCTGCTTGAGCGCGTCGATCATCTCGAAGTCGGCCTTCGGCATCGTGAAGCTGTCGCGCACGAGCTTCACGCGCTCGGTCTTCTCGGGGACGACGGCCGCGACGGCATCCTGCGCCTTGGCCCCGCTTGCGCTCGCACCCGTGGCCTGTTTCGTCTTGGCGCCGACGCGCGGCGTCTTGGCCGCCGGGGCCGTCTTGGCGCGGCGGGACGCGGCGGCCGCCTTCTTCAGAGGCGCGGCGGCGCGGGAGGTCGGCGTGGACGCGCTGGAGCTGGCCATGGACATTGCGAGCGTTCCGGGCAGTTAAGGTATAAACAGTATAGATCGTTTACCCGACGCCGTCCGGGTGGCGACCCGCCCTCCTGCACCCCCATCCGGCCCCTGGCGCGGCCATGGCTCGCGCAGTCGCAGAGCCGACCCACCACGGGTCAGCCTTCAGGCCGTCAGGAACTCGAACGTGCGCTCGACTCGCCGCCAGTGCGCGGCCTCTTCCTCGAGCAGCACCACCGAGCGCGGGTGGTGCGCCGCCCAATCGCGCGCGACCTCGAAGCGGTAGCCGTTGCCTCGGCGCGAGAGCCTGAGGCCCTCGATGCCGGGCGCGCGCCGTGCGTGGCACAGCAGCACCGCCAGGCGCAGGCACAGCAACTGGTCGCACAACTCGGCGTCGTCCAGCCACTGCGCCGTCTTGCGCAAGCCGCCGCGCTGGCCGAGCAAAAGCACGCCCAGACGCTCGAGCTGGTGCAACGCAAACCCGGCGCCGTCGGAGTGCTGCAGGATGTAGGCGCCGTGCCGGTTGTACTCGTCGTGCGCGACGGCGCGGCCGATCTCGTGCACCTCGGCGGCCCAGCCCAGCTTGCGCGCCGTCTGCTGCGCCGCGCGGTCGCGCTTGGGGTTGAGCTGCGCCAAGAGTGCCTGCGCCACTTCGCGCACGCGCGTCGCCTGCTCGGCATCGGCGCCGAACTTCTGTCGCAGCCGCTGCACCGTGCGCTCGCGCACGTCCAGCGTGCTGCCCTGCCGGTCGAGCATCTCGTACAGCACGCCATGACGCAGCGCGCCGCGCGCGTTGTGCATCGATTCGAGGCCGGCCAGCGTGAACACCGCGCGCAGCGTGGCCACGCCACCGGCGATGACGGGGCGCCTGTCGTCCTTCAGGCCGGCCAAGCGCAGCCGGTCGATGTGCCCGGCGCGCGCGAACTGCTCGACCAGCCAGTCGAGCCCTTCGGTGGTGACGACGTGGTCGCCGCGGCCATTGGCGGCGAGGATGTCGGCGATCGCCCCCACGGTGCCCGACGAGCCGTAGGCCACGTCCCAGCTCTTCTCGGAGAGGAAGTCGAGCGCGTCCTCCAGCACCGCCTGCGCGCCCAGCGTGGCTGCATCGAGCGCGCCGCGCGTCAGGCGGCCGTCGGCGAAATGGCGGATCGAGAGGTTCACCGAGCCGACGGGATACGACTCCACCTTGCGCGGCACGTAGCCGCGGCCGAGCACGAGCTCGGTCGAGCGACCGCCGATGTCGACCACCAGCCTTTGCTCGTCGGCCTCGGGCAGCAGGTGCGCGACGCCGCTGTAGATGAGCCGCGCCTCCTCGCGCCCGGAGATCACCTCGATCGGAAAGCCGAGCACGCGATGCGCGGGCACGAGGAATTCAGTGCGGTTCTTCGCTTCGCGGAAGGTCTGCGTCGCCACGGCGCGCACCTGGTGCGGCGCGAAGCCGCGCACGCGCTCGGCGAAGCGGGCCAGGCAGTCCCAGCCGCGCTGCATGGCCGCGGTGCCCAGCCGGCCTTCGCTGTCGAGCCCGGCGCCCAGCCGGACCATCTCCTTCAGGTACTCCACCCGCTCGACCTGGCCGTGCGCGACGCGGCCAATTTCGAGCCGGAAGCTGTTGGACCCGAGGTCGATGGCGGCGATCGACTGGCCGTCGGTCACTCGGGCTCTCCCGCGCGCGGTGTCATGGCGTGGAGCATATCGCGCGGGGCGCAGCGCGACTTCGGCCAGATCAAGCAAGGCCTGTCTTCCTCAGCGAGCGCCCGCAGCGCGCCGGCATCGGTTCGAGAGGTGGGCGCTTGGGCAAAGATGTCCCGCCAATCGGGTGGGGGTCAGGCATCAATGTGAGCGCGACGACGATCGAACCCCTGGCATGTTCGCCGGCTCCGGTGACGGCATGGTGACGCGGGCATGACGCATCGTGCCTCGGCGCCCCTGACGCGGGTGGTCCGGCGTCAAAGCGCCGACACAAATGGCGGCCAGCATGGCTCGGCACTGAACCTTTGCGCCGCTTCCATCGAGACCCCCACAGGAGAACCCATGACCAGGTACCCCCTCCAGCGCCCGGCTTCCCGGGTGATGCGCCTGGCGCGCACGCTGGCGCTGCTCGGCCTGACCGCATGCGCGGCGGTGCCGACACTGGCGACCCACGACGATGAAGACCCCTACGGCCGCGACGAGGGCCGCGCCTACGCCATCGGCCTGTGGGGCGATCTGCCGTATTCGGCCGAGCAGGCGGCTGTCGGCGTGCCGAACCTGATCGCCGACATGAATGCGAACCGGCTCGTGTTCACCGCCCACAACGGCGACCTGAAGGCGGGCTCCGGCAGCCTGTGCGACGACAACCTCTACCACCAGGCGCTCGCCTTCTTCGACCTGCTCAGGGCGCCGGCCGTCTTCACGCCCGGTGACAACGACTGGACCGACTGCGACCGCCCGGCCAATGGCGGCTTCAATTCGCTCGAGCGGCTGGACCGCGAGCGCGCGCTCTTCTTCTCCGCGCCCTACACGCTGGGGCAGCGCAAGCTGCGCCAGGAGGTGCAGACGGCGGTGCTGTGCCTGGGGCTGAACGGCCCCGTGCCCTGCGTCGAGAACCGCCGCTGGACGGTGCGCGGCGTGACCTACGCGACGCTGAACGTGCAGGGTTCGTGCAACAACCTCTGCGACACCGCTCCCGACGCTGCCGAGTGGGCGGCGCGCAACGCGGCCAACATCCGGTGGCTGCGCGAGACCTTCGCCGCGGCGAAGGCGCGCCGCTCGAGCGCCGTGATGCTGATCTCGCAGGGCAACCCGGGCTGGGACGGGACCGATCCCACGCGCGCGCCGTTGCGCGACGCGAAGACGCTGGCACAGACGGACGGCCAGCCCGACGGCTTCAAGGACTACCTGCTCGCGCTGCGCGAGGAGGTGATCGCCTTCCGCCGCCCGGTGGCCTACGTGCACGGCGACTCGCACTACTTCCGCGTCGACCGCCCGCTGCTCGATGCCGCCGGTCGCCGGCTGGAGAACTTCACCCGCGTCGAGACCTTCGGCAACAGCGCCGGCAACGGCAACAACGACGTGCAGTGGCTGAAGGTGACGGTGGACCCGCGCAGCCGCGAAGTCTTCTCGTACCAGGCCATGATCGTGCCGGCCAACCGCGTGGCCGTGCCGGCACCGCAATGAACGCGCCCGCCGGACTGGCCTCGCCCCGGGGCGTGGCCGAGCACGCCGGGTTGTCGGCCATCGGCGTGCTCAGCGTGCTCCTGGGCGTGCTGGCCGTGCTGCTTGCCGTGAGCTAGGGGGCGGGGGGCCATCCGGCCCCGCGCCGCTGGCGCCTGTCTCACTTGACCTGGATGCGCGCCAGGTAGTCGAGCAGCGCCACGATGCGGCCGCGCACGTACCACTCGGGCTGGGCGGCCATGCCCGGGTACTGCAGGGCCTGCGTGCGGAAGGCGCTGCCCCACACCGGCATCTCGCGGTTGCCGTGCGGGCCGATGTCGGTGCTCGTGCGCCCGTCGATCACCTCCCACACCAACTGGTTCGGGAACGCGCCGCCATAACGCTTGGACAACGTCGTCAGGTCGCTCGGCGCCTTCGTCAGGAAAGCCTTCAGTCGGCCGTCGCCCTTGCCGGTGACGCCGTGGCAACTGGCGCAGTTGGCTTCGAACTCGATCCGGCCGAGATCGGCGCTCGAGGGTTGCGCCCACGTGCCGCCTGCGGCACAAGTCAAGGCCAGCAGGGTTGCCGCGGCCTGGTTGCTGAGGTTCATGTCCACTCCATCGTCCGGCCCGCTTGTTTGAATCAACCTGCTCCGCCGGGCACTTGCGCAGAAGGTCGGGAGACCACCCGCAGCCAATGTGCGGCCGGGCCGCCCGACGGCCGTTGAGCATGCGCAATGGCGGTGCGCCACGGCGCGGCCTTGCCCTTGCCGAGCCGTGGCGGAGGGCGACGCCCCTGTCGGGGTGCGGGCGTCGCGCACCGCGTCGACCGCGCCCGTCGATACACTGCCAACGCCCCGCGACCCACGTGACTTGCCCCGCCTCGAAGGTGCCCATGCCGACGTCCCTCCCCACCCTCGCCGCGCGCCTGTCGCGGCCCCTCGCCCTTGGTCTGCTGGCACTCGGTGCGCTGGTGGCCGCGCCTGCCGCCCTGGCGCAGCCCGCGGTGGCGCTGCCGACCGGCGTCACCGAGGTCACGCGCGTCGAGGGCATCACCGAGTACCGCCTGGCCAACGGCCTGCAGCTGCTGCTGGTGCCCGACAACTCCAAGCCCAGCGCCACCGTCAACCTGACGCTGCGCGTCGGCTCGCGGCACGAGAACTACGGCGAGACGGGCATGGCGCACCTGCTCGAGCACCTCATCTTCAAGGGCACGCCGACCACGCGCAATGTGTGGGGCGAGTTCACCAAGCGCGGCCTGCGCGCCAACGGCACCACCTGGCTCGACCGCACGAACTACTTCGCCAGCTTCACCGAGAACGAGGCCAACCTGCGCTGGTACATCGGCTGGCTCGCCGACGCCCTCGTCAACAGCCTCATCGCCAAGGAAGACCTGGCGAGCGAGATGACGGTGGTGCGCAACGAGATGGAGATGGGCGAGAACAACCCCGGCCAGGTGCTCTACCAGCGCACGCTGGCCGCCATGTACGACTGGCACAACTACGGCAAGGACACCATCGGCGCGCGCAGCGACGTCGAGAACGTCGACATCTCGCGCCTGCAGGCCTTCTACCGCCAGTACTACCAGCCGGACAACGCCACCGTCATCGTCGCCGGCCGCTTCGATGCGGCCCGTGTGCTCGGCTACGTGGCCGAGGGCTTCGGCCGCATCCCCAAGCCCGCTCGCACGCTGCCGCCCACCTACACGCTCGACCCGGCGCAGGACGGCGAGCGGGTCGTCACCGTGCGCCGCGTCGGTGGCACGCCGGTCGTCTATATGGCACACCACGCCGGCCCCGGCGCGCACGCCGATTTCGCGGCCATTTCGCTGCTCACGCAGGTGCTCGGCGACACGCCCGGCGGCCGCCTGCACAAACGCCTGGTGGAGACCCAGCTCGCCGCCGGCGCCTTCGGCTTTGCGCTCGCGCTGGCCGAGCCGAGCCCGGTATTCGTCGGCGCACAGCTTGGCCCGGGCCAGGACCTGGACCGGGTGCGCGCCGAGATGGCCAAGGTGCTGGACGCCGCCGGCGGCGCCGAGCCCATCACTGCCGAGGAACTGGAGCGCGCGCGCACGCAGTGGCTCAACGGCTGGGAGAAGGGCTTCTCCGACCCCGAGGTCATCGGCGTGCAGATCTCCGAGGCCATCGCGCTCGGCGACTGGCGCCTGTACTTCCTCGGCCGCGACCAGGTGCGGCGCGCCACGCTCGCCGACGTCAACCGGGTGGCGCGCGAGCGCCTGCGCCCTGACAACCGCACGGTGGCCCTCTACCGCCCGGTGGCCGAGCCGCAGCGCGCGCCCGCGCCTGCGCGCGTGGACGTGGCCGCGCTCGTCAAGGACTACAAGGGCGACCCGAACGTGGCGCTCGCCGAGGCATTCGACGCCACGCCGGCCAACCTCGACCGCCGCAGCCAGCCCTCCGCGTTGGCCAGCGGCATGAAGGTGACGCTGCTGCCCAAGGGCACGCGCGGGCGCGCGGTGTTCGCGCAGCTCATGCTGCGCTACGGCGACGAAACCTCGCTTGCCGGGCGCAAGCCGGCCGACGCGTTCGTCGCCAGCATGCTCGCCAAGGGCGGCGCCGGCCTCTCGCGGCAGCAGATCGCCGACCGCCTCGACCAGCTGCGCGCCGAGGTCGGCTGGGACGCGGGCGAGCAGGGCCTCGTCGTCACGCTGCGCACGGTGCGCGAGCACCTGCCGGCGAGCATCGAGCTGATCGGCAAGCTGCTGCGCCAGCCGGCCTTCGCCGAAGCACCGCTGGAGGAGGCCCGGCGCCAGTGGCTCGCGGCCATCGAGAACGACCGCAAGGAACCCGAGGCCCTGGTGGCCAACGCGCTGGCGCGCCTGGCCAACCCCTACCCGGCGGCCGACTGGCGCTACGCGCCCACCTTCGAGGAGCTCGAGGCGCGCGTGAAGGGGGTGACGCTGGCGCAGCTCACCGACTTCCACCGCCGCTTCTACAGCGCCCAGCGCGCCGAGTTCTCGGCCGTGGGCGACATGGACGCGCAGGCGGTTTCGCGCGCACTCGAGGCCGCCTTCGGCGACTGGCGCCAGCCCGCGGCCGGGCCACTGGCCTACAAGCGCGTGCCGCGGCCGCTGGTGCCCATCAAGCCCGAGCGCCTGGTGCTGCCCGCGCCCGACAAGCAGAACGCCAACCTGCTCGCGTACCTGCCGCTGCCCCTCAACGACACGCATGCCGACCACGTGCCGTTCATGCTCGCCAACTGGATCGTCGGCCAGGGTGGCACCTCGCGGCTGTGGACGCGCATCCGCGAGAAGGAAGGCCTGAGCTACGACGTGCGCTCGGGCGTGCAGTGGAACCCGTTCGAGGCGAACTCGCGCTGGACCTCGAGCGCCATCTTCGCGCCGCAGAACCAGGCCAAGGTGGAGGCCGCCTGGCGCGAGGAGCTGCAGCGCGCCACGCGCGAAGGCTTCACGCAGGCCGAGCTGGACGAGGCCAAGTCGGCGCTGCTCAACTTCCGCCGCCTGTCGCGCGCGCAGGACGACGTGGTGGCCGCGCAGGCGGCGAACAACCTGCACCTGGCGCGGCGCTTCGCCTTCGCGCAGCAGATCGACGAGCGCATTGCCGCAGCCACGCTGGCCGACGTGAATCGGGCCTGGCGACGCCACTTCGACCTGTCCCGCGTGGCGGTGGCCTGGGGCGGTGACTTCAAACCGAGCGCGCCGCCGCAGTAGGCCAGTGAATCGGTCCGAGAGCGCGCCCGGGGACAGGCCTGAAACCCGGCCGGAGACCCGGCCTGGGACTTGCATTCAGCCGGGCTCGAACAGGATCCAACCCAGGGAAGGAACACGCCGATGAACGCCCAGCTCGAAGCACTGCTCAGGCAGATGCCCAAGGCCGAGTTGCACATGCACATCGAGGGTTCGCTCGAACCAGAGCTGATCTTCCGCCTCGCCGAGCGCAACCACGTCAAGCTCGCCCACGGCAGCGTCGAGGCGCTGCGCCGCGCCTACGCCTTCACCGATCTGCAGAGCTTCCTCGACATCTACTACGCCGGCGCGAGCGTGCTGCTGAAGGCCGAGGACTTCTTCGACATGGCCTGGGCCTACTTCGAGCGCGCCGCGGCCGACAACGTGGTGCACACCGAGATCTTCTTCGACCCGCAGACGCACACCGAGCGTGGCGTGCCCATCGCCGTGGTCATCGAGGGCCTGGAACACGCCTGCCGGCGCGCGCACGCCGAGTTCGGGCTCTCCGCGAAGCTGATCCTGTGTTTCCTGCGCCACCTGAGCGAAGAGGCGGCGGTGGCCACGCTGGAGGAGGCCCTGCCGCACCGCAAGCACTTCATCGGCGTGGGCCTGGACAGCTCCGAGCGCGGCAACCCGCCGGAGAAGTTCGCACGCGTGTTCGCCCGTTGCCGGGAACTGGGCCTGCACGTGGTGGCGCATGCCGGCGAAGAGGGCCCGCCGGAATACATCCGCAGCGCGCTCGACGTGCTGAAGGTCGAGCGCATCGACCACGGCGTGCGCTGCGTCGACGACCCGGCGCTCGTCGCCCGGCTGGCGAAGGAGCGCATGCCGCTCACGGTGTGCCCGCTGTCCAACGTCAAGCTGTGCGTGTTCAAGACGATGGCCGAGCACAACCTGCCGGCGCTGCTCGACGCCGGGCTGTGCGTTACCGTGAACAGCGACGACCCGGCGTATTTCGGCGGCTACATCAACCAGAACTTCGTCGAGACGTTTGCCGCGTTGCCGCAGCTGGGGGCGTCGCACGCGCTTGTGCTGGCGCGGAACAGCTTCGAGGCGAGCTTTGCTGCTGCGGCGGAGAAGGCGGCTTGGGGGAAGGAGCTGGAGGCGACGGCGTCGCGGCTGGGGTTTGGCTCCGGGGGCGGTGGCTGACCTTTCAGCGTGCCGGGTTTCGCTTCGGCGGGCGACTGGCTTCAGTCGAAGCAGGCCGGGTCTCGGCCCGGCAGCCGAGTCACTTTCATTTGCTGGCCCAAATGAAAGTAACCAAAGCAAAGGGCCTGATGTCCTGCACGGATTGATTGCCTGCGGAGGCGGGCCTCTATTTGACCTGCTCGCTCCGGCATGAAACACCCTCGTTCGAGCTTCGCGCTGCGGGCCGCGCTCGTGAGTTCGGCCAAGTCCAGCGAGCGCCAGCCGCGGTGCCGAACTCATGAGCGAGGGTCGCAGGGCGTCAGAGTTTCGATGGTGTTTGTGGCCGAAGCGCTTCGGCCAAACTGAGGTCCGCCTCAGAAAAGCAATCCAGCTTCTCAGGACATCAGGCCCTTTGCTTTGGTTACTTTCATTTGGGCCAGCAAATGAAAGTGACTCGCCCGCCGGGGCGAGACCCGGCACGCAGCAAAGTCCTCGCTTCTCCCAAGGCGAACCACTGCCGGAAAGCAAGAAGGGCCCCGCAGGGCCCCTCTCGCGCCAGGCAAGCAAGATCCTTACTGCGCCGCCCGCTGCTGCAGCGCCGCGATCCGATCTTCGATCGGCGGGTGCGACGAGAACAGCGCCATCAGCCCGCTCGGCTTGCTGCTGATGCCCATCGTCGCCACGCTCTGCGGCAACTGGCCGGGGTCCATGCCGCCCAGCCGCGCCAGCGCGTTGATCATCGGCTGCTTGCGGCCCATCAGCTGCGCCGCGCCGGCGTCGGCACGGTACTCGCGCTGGCGGGAGAACCACGCCACGATGATGGCGGCGAGCAGGCCGAGCACGATGTCGAGCACGATCGTCGTCACGTAGTAGCCGATGCCCACGCCGTCGCGGTCGTTGCGCAGCACCACCTTGTCGACGAAGTAGCCGATCACGCGCGACAGGAACACGACGAAGGTGTTCATCACGCCCTGGATGAGCGTCATCGTCACCATGTCGCCGTTCGCCA
>JAEUPE010000138.1 GCA_016790435.1 Rubrivivax sp.
CCAGAAGGCCACGCCCATGATCGGGTTGACGATCGTGAGCCCCTTGTTCAGGAACTCCAGGTCCTTGGCCTCGTGCGTGGCGCCGAGCATGTTGCTGTCGGTGCTGTAGGCCTTCTCGACGCTCATCTTGTAGTCGAAGCCGTGGGCGATGAGGTACTCGCTCATCTCCTTGCGGCCGCCGAGCTCGTCGATGAAGCGCTGGTCGAGCCAGGGCTTGTAGATGCGCAGCTGCGGGTTGGCGAGCAGCCCGTAGCGGTAGAAGCGCTCGATGTCGTTGCCCTTGTACGTGCTGCCGTCGCCCCAGATGTGCACGCCGTCCTCGCGCATCGCGACGACGAGCGCGGTGCCGGTGACGGCGCGGCCGAGCGGCGTGGTGTTGAAGTACGTGGCGCCGCCCGTGCTGATGTGGAAGGCGCTGCACTGGATGGCGGCGATGCCCTCGGCCACCAGCTGCGCGCGACAGTCGACGAGGCGCGCGAGCTCGGCGCCGTAGGCGCGCGCCTTGCGCGGGATCTCGTCGTAGTCGCTCTCGTCGGGCTGGCCGAGGTGGGCGGTGTAGGCGCAGGGGATGGCGCCCTTGGCGCGCATCCAGTGCACGGCAGCGCTGGTGTCGAGGCCGCCGCTGAAGGCGATGCCGACGCGTTCGCCGGCGGGGAGGGATTGCAGGATCGTGGTCATGGTGAGGTTCGGCTCCGAGGCGTGATTGTCACCGCGCCGGGCGCGAGGGCACACCGCCGCCGCAGCCGGCGTGGCGGCGGCGCGCGCCTGACGCGGGCCCAGGTGCGGCCAGTTGCATTGCATACAAAGCGCGTATCACGCCCGGCATCGCCGCGTCGCGCGTCGCGGTGGTGCAGCGCGGGCGCCCGATGCCACTCGAAGGTGCGCCAGGCACGAGATGGGGCCGCGCCCTCCGATGTTTCGGCCGCCGGCTGGCTCGCGGCCGAGTCGGGCCCCATGGCATGTGCATTGCATACAAGGTGGGCCGGCTGCGGAGGCGCCAAGCCCGCACTCGCCGCCCTCAAGCCCGGCCACCAGGCACGCGGCCCGAGCACCGACGCCCCCATTCCTCCCCCACTGGAGCTGCTCCATGATCCACTGCCTCTCGCGCCGCCGCGCGCTCGCCGCCGCCGCGGCACTCACGTTCGGCGCGCTCGCCGCCCTGGCGCCCGCGCCCGCCTACGCGCAGACGGCGCTCGACGACGTGCTCGCGAAGAAGGTGATCAACATCGCCATCCCGACCGACTTCCCGCCCTACGGCTTCGTCGGCACGGACCTCAAGCCGCAGGGCCTGGACATCGACATGGCCAACTACATCGGCGCCAAGCTCGGCGTGAAGGTCGAGCTCGTGCCGGTGACGAGCGCCAACCGCATCCCCTACCTGCAGACGAAGAAGGCCGACCTCGTGATCTCCACGCTCGGCAAGAACGCCGAGCGCGAAAAGGTCATCGACTTCACCGCCGCCTACTCGCCCTTCTTCCAGGCCGTGTTCGCCAACAAGTCGCTGCCCATCAAGGGGGCGGGCGACCTCGCGGGCAAGACGGTCGGCGTGACGCGCGGCGCCATCGAGGACATCGAGCTGACGAAGATCGCGCCGGCCTCGGCCGACATCAAGCGCTTCGAGGACAACAACGCGACGGTCGCGGCCTTCGTGTCGGGGCAGGTGCAGGTGCTGGCCACCGGGGCCTCGGTGGCCGGCAACATGATGGGGCGCAACCCCAACCTCGGGGCCGAGTACAAGTTCGTGCTGAAGGACTCGCCCAATTTCATTGGGGTGGCGAAGGGGGAGGACAAGCTTCGCTTGCGGGTGAACGAGATCATTGCGGCCGCGAAGGCGGCGGGGGATCTCGACAAGATGGCGGTGAAGTGGCTTGGCAGGCCGGCCGGTGAGCTGCCTTGAGCGCTTCGGTTGAGATGGTGGACTCGACGCATGCCGGGCCCCGCCCCGGCGGGCGGGTCACTTTCATTTGCTGGCCCAAATGAAAGTAACCAAAGCAAAGGGCCTTGATGTCCTGATGCCCTGGCCCCGCTTCGGATGCGGGCCTCAGTTTGGCCGGCGCGCCCCGGCCACGAGATTCATGCGACTGACTGTTTGTCGGGTGCGGCTCGATCGTTCCGCCCAGCCTCGCTACGGGCTCGCTTCGCATCGCCCTTGGCACCAAGCCACCGAGCACGCCGGCTCAAGGCGATGCGTAGCGAGCCGTGTCCGGAAACGCGCTGTCCGCTCAAGCCGCAGCGGTGCAACAGGTAGACGCAGCCGTTCTGGCGTCCGAAGCGCGCTGGCCAAACCGAGTCCCGCCTCCGCAGGCAATCCATCGGCTCAGGACATCAGGCCCTTTGCTTTGGTTACTTTCATTTGGGCCAGCAAATGAAAGTGACTCGCCCGCCGGGGCGAGACCCGGCACGCGTCCGAACCACCGTTTCCCCAGCAACGCGCAGCAGCCACAAGAGCCCACACCGATGATCGAGCTGGACTTCCCAGCCGTGCTGGCGCACTGGCCGGCCCTGCTCAAGGGCGCCGCCTACACCCTCGCCCTCACCGCCGTGGCCACGGTGCTCGGCCTGGCGCTGGGCATCGCCTGCGGCTGGGCCCGCGCCTGGGGCCCCAAGACGCTGGCCGCCGCGGCTGCCACCTACGTCGAGCTCATCCGCAACACCCCCTTCATCGTCCAGCTCTTCTTCATCTTCTTCGGCCTGCCGAGCCTGGGCGTCAAGCTCACTCCGGAGATCGCCTCGGTGCTGGCCATGGTCATCAACCTCGGCGGCTACGCGGCCGAGATCGTGCGCGCGGGCATCGAGGGCACGCCGCGCGGCCAGATCGAAGCGGCGCGCTCGCTTGCGCTCAACGAGTTCCAGGTCTTCACGCGTGTCGTGCTGCCGCCGGCATTGGCGCGCGTGTGGCCGGCAATGACGAGCCAGATCGTCATCGTCATGCTCGGCTCGGCCGTGTGCGGGCAGATCGCCGCGCAGGAGCTCAGCTACCAGGCCAACCTCATCCAGAGCCGCAACTTCCGCGCCTTCGAGGCCTTCATCGTCGCCGCCGGCATGTACCTCGTGCTCTCCATCGCCGCGCGGCAGGCGCTGCACTGGGCGGGGCGGCGCTGGTTCTTCTCACGCTGAGCGGGCACCTCGGACCCTTCGGGCGCACCTCAACGATGGTCGACTTCACCCTCTGGGACATCCTGCGCAACCTGCTGCTCGCGGCCCGTTGGACAGTGGCACTGTCGCTGCTGGCCTTCGTCGGCGGCGGGCTCGTCGGCATGGCGCTGCTGCTGGCACGGCTGGCGAAGTGGCCGGGCGCCGGTGCCTTCGTCGCGGGTTACGTGCAGCTCTTCCAGGGCACGCCGCTCCTGATGCAGCTCTTCCTCGCCTACTTCGGCCTGGCGCTTCTCGGCCTGCAGGTATCGGCGTGGACGGCGGCGGCGCTCGCGCTCACGCTCTACACCAGCGCCTTCCTGGCCGAGATCTGGCGCGGCTGCGTCGAGGCCATTCCGCGCGGCCAGTGGGAGGCGGCCGACAGCCTGGCGCTTTCGTTCGGCGAGAAGATGCGCCACGTCATCGGCCCGCAGGCGCTGCGCATCGCCGTCGCGCCCACCGTCGGCTTCCTCGTCCAGGTGATCAAGGGCACGGCGTTGGCCAGCGTCATCGGCTTCATCGAGATGACCAAGGCCGGCACGATGATCGCCAACGCCACCTTCCAGCCCTTCACCGTCTACGCCTGCGTGGCGCTGCTGTACTTCGCGCTGTGCTGGCCCGTCTCGGCGGCCAGCCGGCGCCTGGAGAGAAAACTCGCCCATGGCCACTGACACCGCCAACGCCACCCCCAGCGCAGCCGGCACGGCGCCCATCGTGCGCATCGCCGGGCTGCGCAAGCGCTTCGGCAGCAACGAGGTGCTCAAGGGCATCGACCTCGAGGTGCAGTCCGGCGAGGTGGTGGCCATCATCGGCCGCAGCGGCTCGGGCAAGAGCACGCTGCTGCGCTGCATCAACGGCTTGGAGACCTTCCAGGAAGGCTCGCTCGAGGTGCAGGGCCTGCCGCTCGCGCATGGCCAGGCCAAGGCGATGCGCGAACTGCGCCAGCACGTGGGCATGATCTTCCAGAGCTTCAACCTCTTCCCGCACCTGAGCGTGGGGCGCAACGTGATGCTGGCGCCCACGCTCGTGAAGCAGCGCGACCGCGAAGCGTCGGCCGGGCAGGCGCGCCGCCTGCTCGAGCGCGTCGGCCTGGCCGACAAGTTCGACGCCCGGCCCGACCAGCTCTCCGGCGGCCAGCAGCAGCGCGTGGCCATCGCCCGCGCGCTCGCCATGGAGCCGGCGGTGCTGCTGTGCGACGAGATCACCTCGGCGCTCGACCCCGAGCTCGTCGGCGAGGTGCTGCGCGTGGTGGAGGGCCTGGCGGCCGAGGGCATGACACTGATGATGGTGACGCACGAGATGGGTTTCGCGCGCAAGGTGAGCGACCGCATGGTGTTCATGCACGCCGGGCGCATCCACGAGATGGGGCCGCCGGAGCAGCTTTTCGGCGCGCCGCAGACGCCCGAGCTCAGGCAGTTCCTGGCCGCGCTTCACTGACTGCGCGTCCCAACATGCGGCAGCACGACCCCAGGTTCTCGAGGCATCGGACGGCCCTGCGCTGCGGCACGAACAGATGACCACCACCCGCAGCCGCCCGCGTGCGCCGCGGCCTGCCCCCCAGGCGGGGCCGGCGGTTGAGCCAGGCGCGGGCACCGCCACGGGCCGCGTCTACGAAGGCATCTACCGCGCCGTGCTCGAGCGGCGACTGGCCGCCGGCGCCTGGCTGCGCGAAGAGGAGGTGGCCGCCTCGTTCGGCGTCTCGCGCACCGTCGTGCGGCAGGCGCTGCAACGGCTGGCCCAGCACCAGGTGGTGGAGCTCATCCACAACCGCGGGGCCCGTGTGCCGCTGCCCGAGCTGGCCGACGCCGAACACGTGTTCGAGGCTCGCCGCGTCGCCGAGTGCGAGATCGCGCGCCGCCTCGGCGGCCGGCTCGACGATGCGCAACTGCGCGAACTGCGTCGCCTCGCCGAGGAGGAGCAACGCGCCGACGAACGCGGCGATGCGGCGCGTGCCGTGCGCCTTTCGGGCGAGTTCCACCAGGCCCTGGCGCGCATGCACGGCAACCCGGTGCTCGGTCGCCTGCTCGACTCGCTGCTGCCGACCACCTCGGTGCTGATGTCGCGCTTCGCGGCCAGCGGGCAGCCCGTGTGCGTGGCGCACCGCCATGTCGACCTCATCGACGCGCTCGCGCGCGGCGGCACCGCGGCCGCACTCGAGATGAAGCGCCATCTGGCCGAGCTGCAGCAGTCGCTGACCCGCCCGCAGGCCAGCGCCCCTGCGGCGCTGCGCGACGTGTTCGCGGCCTACCGGGAGGGTGGCCCAGGCGGCGAATCGACCCGCCCGGCCGCCGCTCGCCGGCGCCGCGCCCGCGCCTGAACGCACGCGCCGGGGACCGCCCGGCTTCTGCAGGACCTCCCCTCTCCCCGGGAGCGGCCCACCTTGGCGAGCTTCGCGGCTCGGCGCAGAATCGGCCTTCCCTCCCCGAACGTGACTTGAAGTTACAGCAAGGCGGCAGCGGCCCTCCGGCACTGCAGCGCCGTAGACTGGACCCCATGAACGGCAAGCGGCCCGACCCCTGGGCCCACACCACACTGCCGGGCGAGTTGCAACCCGCCGGCCCCGCGCCAGGCTCCAACGAGCTCGAGCGATTCGTGCATGCCCAGGACCCGGCCTGGGAGCACGTGGTCGAGGAACTCGAGGAGGGCGCGAAGACGACCCACTGGATGTGGTTCATCTTTCCGCAGCTGCGCGGCCTGGGGCGCAGCGACATCGCGCGCCGCTTCGGGATCGCCTCGCTCGCCGAGGCCGAGGCCTACGTGGCACACCCGCTGCTCGGCCCGCGCCTGCGCCAATGCTGCGAGATCCTCGAGCGGACGCAAGGACGCACGGCACTGGCCATCTTCGGTGCCGTCGACGAACTGAAGCTGCGCTCGTGCCTGACGCTCTTCGAGCGTGCCGACCCCGACGAGCCCCTGTTCACGCACCTGCTCGAGAAGTACTTCGGCGGCCAACGCGACGCCGCCACGCTGGCGCTGCTGGACAACGTGCGCGCCGGCTGAGGCGCCGTTCGGCGGTCGTCAGGGCGACCGGCGCGCAGAGCCCTCCTCGCCGGCTCGATGGACGGCCCAGGGCTTCGTCCCTGAAGCCACGCTGATGCGCCCTCGCGCCTGTCGCGCGCGCCCGACAGGCAGGCTGCGGCAAGCGCAAACCATGGGCATCGCCCCGGGGCCGGTGCACTAGAGTGCGCTGCGTCAAACGACCCGGAACAGTGAGCATGCGTTGGGGCATGCACGAAGCGGGCGGACGAGGAGACAACCATGCATGCAAACCCGCACGTCGCGGCCGCGACCGTGCTCGCGTCCACGACCGCGACCACCCTCCAGCGCGCACCCGTCGCCGCGGCGACCCTGCTGGCGCTGGCCGGGGCGCTCGGGCCCACCGGGCCCGCGCTGGCGCAGGCAGCGCCTTCGACCGCCGCCGAAACGGTGGTCGTCACCGGCACCCGCATCGCCATCACACCTGCGGGCTTGGCGCAGCAGGTGACGGTGATCGACCGGCAGGCGCTGCAGCAGATGGGCGCCGCCCGCATCGAGGACGTGCTGGCCCGCCTGACCGGCGTCTACGTCGACCAGGCCGGCAGCAGCGGCAGCTTCGCCTCGATGTACATGCGCGGCGCCGAGAACAGCCACCTGCTGATCCTGCTCGATGGCGTCAAGCTCAACGACCCCACCACGACGCGCGGCAGCGCCTACGACCTGAGCTCGCTCGACCTGGCGCAGATCGAGCGCATCGAGGTGCTGCGCGGGCCGGCCTCGGCCGTCTACGGCGGCGAGGCGCTCGCCGGCGTGCTGCACATCATCACCCGCCGTGCCGTGGGCACGGGCCTCGCGGGCGGCGGCTACGTCGGCGCCGGCGGCGACGGGCACCGCCGCATCGGCGGCCAGTTCGCCTTCGGCACGCCAGCGCTGCAGGGCGAGGTGAGCGCCGGGCGGGGCGAAGAAGGCGGCGCGTCACGCGATGCACGCCTGCGCGTCGACACGGTCAAAGGCTCGCTGCGCTTCCAGCCGCTCGCCGGCGTGGACGCGAGCGTCTTCGCCACCGAGGTGAGGCGCGAGAGCGCTGCCTTCGCCGACGACAGCGGCGGCCCGCGCCTGGCCGTCATCCGCGACAAGACCACGCGCGACAGCCGCGACCGCGTCATCGGCGCGCGCGTCGAGGCCGGCCTGTCGGCCGGCCTGCACGCCAGCTTCAGCGCCTCGATGTACGACCGCCGCGAGTCGGCCAACAACGCCGCCGTCGATGGCGGCGTGCGCTTCCCGGTGCCGGCCTTCACGAGCGACACCGACTTCGAGCGCGGCAACCTCGCTGCCTCGGTGCGCTGGGAGCCGGCGGGCCTGGGGTTGAGCCTCGTGGCCGGCGTCGAGCACCAGACCGAAGAAGGCTCGCTCACGAGCATCGGCGACTTCTTCGGTGCCGGCACGCCGCAGACGCTGACCTTCGCGCTCGAGCGCGACACGTCCTCGGTGTTCGCCGAGGCGCTGGTCAAGCTGACGCCAGCCATCGGCCTGCAGGTCGGCGTGCGCAACGACAAGGTGCAGGGCATCAAGGCGGTCACGACACCGCACCTCGGCCTCGTGTGGGAAGTGCGGCCGGGCAGCACGCTCAAGTTCGCCGCCAACGAGGGCTACAAGCCACCGAGCTTCTTCGCGCTCGGCTTCGCCATCGGCGGCAACCCGGGCCTGCAGCCCGAGCGCAGCCGCAATGCCGAGGCGAGCTTCGCGCAGCAGCTCAACGGCGCCGGCAGCCTGGCGCAGGTGACGGTGTTCGAGACGCGCTACCGCGACCTCGTGGACTTCGACGGCAACACCTTCACCAACGTCAACCGCGGCACGATCGTCGTGCGCGGTGTCGAGCCCGAGGTGACGCTGCGCATGCTGCCGGGCTGGCGCGTCACGCTCGGCGGCGCGCTGCTGTCCATCGACGAGCGCGACGGCCTGCAGCCGCTGCGCAACCGCCCCGAGAAGACGGCGCACCTGTCGGCACAGGGCGACTTCGGCCGCTTCGGCGGCGTCTTCGCGGGCGTGCGCGTGAGCGGCGGCTTCCTCGACCGTGCCAACCCCACGGGCGACATTTCGATGCCCGGCCACACGGTGCTCGACGCCGCCTACACGGTGGCCTTCGGCGCCTGGCGCGCCAAGCTGGCGGTGGACAACGTGCTCGACAAGACCTACGAACAGTTCGTCGGCTTCCCGGCGCAGGGCCGACGTGTGCGGGCCGAGGTGGCCGCGAGCTTCTGAGCCAGGGCCCGCCGTCGGATCGGTGGGCGCGTGTCGCCCCGCCCTTCGGACCTGAAGGGTTACCGGTATCGAGGCGGGCGCGCGGGCGGGTCGGCCACCCGGGCATCGCGCGAGCCGGGCACCGCCGTCACGTGCTGCCCCGCAGCTCGATGCGGTACGGCACCATGACCGTCTCGGGCGGTAACCGCCGGCCCTGGCGCACGGCCTCGATGGCCCGCAGCAGCAGTTCGCCCGCCGCGCGTCCGATGCCCACGCAGTCCACGGCCACCGTCGTGAGGCGCGGATGGCAGGCCGCGCCCACCTCGAAGCCGCCGAAGCCCGCGATGGCCAGCCGGCCCGGCACCTCCCAGCCCCGCCGCTGGCACTCGGCCAGCGCGCCGAAGGCGGCGTGGTCCGACACGCAGACCAGTGCCTCGACGTCCGGCCAGCGCAGCAGCAACTGCGCCACGCCTTGTGCGCCGTGCGCCATCGACACCGGGGCCTGCCCGACCCTCAACGTGCGCCGTGCGTCCAGGCCCAGCCCGCGCATCGCCTCCTCGAAGCCGCGGCGCCGATCGGCGCCGCGGGCGTCGCTCTCAGGCACGCCGCCGAGGAAGGCGATGCGTCGGTAGCCCTTGGCGTGCAACTGCCGCACGAGGTCGGCCACGGCTTCGGCATTGGAGAAGCCGACCGTGTGCTCGATGGGGCTGGTGAGCAGATCCCAGGTTTCGATCACGGGCACGCCGGCGGCCTGGAGCAGTTCGCGCGACGCCGACGTGTGGCTGCCGCCGGTGAGCACCACGCCCTCCGGCCGACGCGTGAGCATGGCGCGCAGCAGCCGCTCCTCAGTGGGCACGTCGTAGTCGGTGTAGCCCAGCAACACCTGCAGGCCGCTGGCCTCCACGGCAGCGGTGAGCCCATGCGCCATGTCGGAGAAGTTGGAGTTGTTCAGCGCCGGGATGAGGGCGGCCACGAAGCCCGAGCGCTTGCTGGAGAAGGTACGCGGCGTCTGGTCGAGCACGTAGCCCATCTCGTGGCAGGTCTGCAGGATGCGCTGGCGCAGCGCGGCGCTGTCGTGTCGACCGCTGCTGCCGCCAGCGCCGCTGAGCGCGCGCGAGACGGTCATCTTCGACACGCCCACGCGCGCGGCCACATCGGCCATGGTCACCGGGCGCGGTGGCGTCGCAGCGGCCCGCGGTGGCGCGCTGGCGGCGGACCAGACCGCACCTTCGGAGCGGCGGCGCGGCTCGGCCGCCCTTGCGGCTTGGCCCTTGGCGGCGGCGGCCTTGGCCCTGGACGCCTTCGGGGCGGCAGGCGCGGGCTGGGAGAGAGGGGTTCTGCGGGTCGGCAAGTCGGATTCGGGCGCGAAGGAACGGGCTGGCCAGGCGCTCGGCCGCGAGCGGCCCCGATCTTCTCGCAACCGGGGGGCGCCCGCGTGACCGGGAAAGTACCAGTTACCGGTAACACATGCACTCGCGACACTGCCGCGCATGAGTTCGGTGCACGTGCTCGACCCCCGCTTTGCGCCCCTGGCTCGAGGGGCGGGCATGCTCGAACGCCTGTGCACCGGCGCCACCTGGAGCGAAGGCCCGGTGTGGCTGCACGAGACGGGCGAACTGCTGTGGAGCGACATCCCGGCCAACCGCATGCTCGCGTGGCACGCAGCGCGCGGCATGCGCGTGTGGCGGGCGCCCGCCGAGTTCACCAACGGCCACGTGCGCGAGGCCGACGGCGCACTGCTGCACTGTTCGCACGGCCAACGCGCCATCGTGCGCACGCGGCTGGGCCCGGACGGCGAGGCAGTCGGCAATGACGAGGTGCTGGCCAGCCACTACCAGGGCCGGCGCCTGAACTCGCCCAACGACTTGGTCGTCAAGCGCGACGGCAGCATCTGGTTCACCGACCCGCCGTACGGCATCCTCTCCGACCGCGAGGGCCACCGCGCCGAGAGCGAACTCGGCGACTACTACGTGTTCCGCCTCGATCCGGCCAGCGGCGCGCTGCGCATCGTCAGCGACTTCGTCGACGAACCCAACGGCCTCGCCTTCTCGCCCGACGAGCGTGTGCTTTATGTGAGCGACACCTCGGCCGCCCTGCGCGAGGACGGCGGCGGCCACCACCACATCGTCGCCTTCGACGTCGTCGGCGGCCAGGATCTCGCGCGACCGCGCATCTTCGCGGTCGTTGAGCCGGGTCTCGCCGACGGCCTGCGCGTCGACGCGCACGGTTTCGTCTACACGAGCAGCGAAGACAGCGTGCAGGTCTACCACCCCGACGGCACGCGCATCGGCCGCATCCCCGTGCCCGAGAAGGTGGGCAATCTTTGCTTCGGCGGCGCGGCGGGCAACGAACTCTTCATCTGCGCGAGCACCTCGCTGTACCGCGTCGCGCTCCAAACGCGGGGGGCCACCTCGTGAGGCGCACGCGGTACCGAACGCCGCATTCGCGCCCGCCTTGGCCTTCGAAGGCGCCTTGAGGTCATGCTGCTGGACTGGCTCACGACCCCGCTCAGCGGCGCTGCCGAACACGCAATCGCCCCCTGGGCATCCTGGCATGCGCGCTGCATGGTGGTGGGCTGGGGCGTCCTGCTGCCTGTGGGCGCGCTCGTCGCGCGTTACTTCAAGGTGACCGGGCGACAGCGTTGGCCAGATCAACTGGACAACAAGGCCTGGTGGCACGCGCACCGCGCCCTTCAGTGGAGCGGCATCGCCGTGATGAGCGTCGGCGCGCTGATCGCGTGGCTCCTGGGGGTGCGGGCCACGCCCTTGGCCGCCGTCCACGGCTGGGCCGGCTGGGCGCTGGTGGCCATGGGTTGGCTGCAGGTCATCGCGGGCCTGGCTCGCGGCAGCAAGGGCGGCCCCACCGACGCGCGGCTGCGCGGCGACCACTACGACATGACCCCGTACCGGCAGGCGTTCGAGCGGCTGCACAAGGGCCTGGGCTGGCTGACGGTGCTGCTGGCGGCCGGTGTCATCGCCGGGGGGCTGGTGCTGGCCGACGCGCCACGCTGGATGCCGCTGGTCCTCGCCGCCTGGTGGCTGGCACTCGGCTGGGCCGCCTGGCGCTGGCAAGCGCAGGGGCGTTGCATCGACACCTACCAGGCCATCTGGGGCCCGGACCGCGCCCACCCCGGCAACCGCATCCGGCCGATCGGCTGGGGCGTGCGCCGGCCGCTGGACTGACCCCGAGGCCGAGTACCCACCACCATGGCCGATCTCGAACTCCGCCGCCTCGTGAAGCGCTTTGGCGATGTCACCGTGGTGCAGCAGCTGGACCTGGCCGTGGCGGCGGGGGAATTCGTCGTGCTGCTGGGCGAATCGGGCTGCGGCAAGAGCACGACGCTGCGCATGGTCGCGGGCCTGGAGGACGTGACCGAGGGGCAGGTGCTCATCGGCGGCAAGGACGTCACGCACGCGCATCCGATGGCCCGCGACATCGCGATGGTGTTCCAGAACTACGCGCTTTATCCGCACATGGATGTGGCGCAGAACATGTCCTTCGCCCTGCGCCTGGCCGGCCGGCCGCGCGCCGAGATCGAGGCCAAGGTGGCCACCGCGGCCAAGGTGCTAAACATCGAGCACCTGTTGGCGCGCAAGCCCAAGGAGCTCTCCGGCGGGCAGCGCCAGCGCGTGGCCATCGGCCGCGCCATCGTGCGCGAACCGCAGGTGTTCTTGTTCGACGAGCCGCTGTCCAACCTGGACGCCAAGCTCCGGGGCCACATGCGGGCCGAGCTCGCCCTGCTGCATGCGCGCCTGGGCAAGACGACGCTGTACGTCACGCACGACCAGATCGAGGCGATGACGCTGGCCAGCCGCATCGTCATCTTCGACAAGGGCCGTATCCAGCAGGTGGGCACGCCGGCAGAGGTCTTCCAGCGCCCGGCCAACCTCTTCGTCGCCTCCTTCATTGGCACGCCCTCCATGAACCTGTTGGCCGTGCGCGCGCAGGCTGAAGGTCTGCTCGTGGGCGAGGGCTTCTCGTTGCCCGCGCCGGCATGGCTGCGCACGCTCGGCGTGGCGCCCGACCGCGCCCTGACGGTGGGCGTGCGGCCACAAGACCTGCAGCCCGCCGCCGACGGCCCGCTGCGGCTCCAGGTGGAGGTGGTCGAGTACCTCGGCACCGAGAGCCAGGTGGTCGGGCGCCTGGCGGCAGGCGTCGCAGACGCACGCCCGGCAGCGGGCGCGGCAGCCGGTGCAGCGGCGGCCACCGCCACGCCGCGCCTCGTGGCCACGCTGCCCGGCGATGCCCACGGGAGCCTGCGCCAGACGCTGCGCCTCTCGGCGCAGGCCGAACGGCTGCATGTATTCGACTCCACGACCGGCGCGTCGCTGCGCGCCTGAACTTCCGTTTCCCGCAAACCCAAGGAGACATCGCATGGACCGCAGGAACTTCGTCAAGGGCAGCACGATCACCGTCTTCGGTGCCGGCCTCCCGTTCAGTGGCGCGCAGGCGCAGAACCGCTATGCCAAGTACGCCGGCAAGACGGTCGTCTTCAGTGTCCCGGCGCACCCGCACTACGACGCGATGATGAAGATCCTGCCGGACTTCACGCGCGAGACGGGCATCAAGGTCGAGACCGACAAGCTCGCCATGGGCCGCATGAAGGAGAAGCAACTGCTCGAGATGGCCAAGCCGAGCGGCGACTTCGACCTCGGGTGCTACGTGGTGATGTGGAAGGGCGAGTACGTCGCGAAGAACCTGATCCAGCCGCTGGAGCCGTTCTTCGCCAACGCGGCGCTCGCCGACCCGGCCTACGACGTGAAGGACATTGTCCCCATCTACCTCGAGAACCTCGGGCTGGTGGGCGGCCCCAAGGGCTACCTCGCGGGGCCGGGTGCCAAGCTCTACGGCATTCCCTACGGCGCCGAGACCTCGGTGCTCGCCTACCGGCGCGACATCTTCGCCAAGCACAACCTCAAGCCGCCGGAGACTTACGACGAGTTCCGCAAGCTGCTGCGCACGATCAAGGACAAGGAAGGCATCGGCGCGCTGGCCAGCCGCGGCCAGGCCGGGCACCAGGTCGTGCACGCCTGGCTGCTGCACCTGAACCCGCTGGGCGGCAGCGTCTTCGACGAGAAGTGGCAGCCCCGGTTCAACGACAAGATCGGTGTCGAGGCGCTGCGGTTCCTGCAGGAAGTGGTGGCGACCGGGCCGGCCGGCATTGCGGCTTATGGCCAGGGCGAGAGCAACACGGCCTTCCTGCAGGGGCAGGCCGCGATGTACCTGGACAGCACTTCGATCGCCGGCTTGGTGAACGACCCGAGCAAAAGCAAGATCGTCGGCAACGTGAGCTGGGCCCTGCACCCCAAGGGCGTGAAGCGCGCCTCGCAGAGCGGCGGTCTCGGCCTGGCGATTCCGAAGAACGCCAAGAACGCCGAGGCCGGCTTCCTGCTGATGCAGTGGCTCACCAGCAAGGCGCAGGACAAGGCCGTGACGATGGCCGGTGGTGCGCCGATGCGCAACAGCACGCTGCGCGACGCCGATGCGGTGCGCAAGTACCCGGAGTTCATCACATTCATCGAAGCGCTGAAGTACAGCCATCCCGACTGGCGCCCGATCATCCCGGTGTGGGACAAGATCAACGTGCAGGCGCTGGGCGTGGGCCTCTCTGAGGCGCTGACCGGCAAGAAGAGCCCCGAGCAGGCTCTCAACGACCTCGTGCCCCAGGTCACCGGCATCATGCGCGAGGGCGGCTACAAGGTCTGAGGCAGCACCGCCATACCGAGCGGCGACGATGAGAACTCCGCGCTGGGTGCCAGCGCTCTACCTCGGCCCCGCCGTCCTGGTGATGGCGGCGGCCTGCCTGTACCCGGTGCTGGCCGCGTTCCAGCTCGCCGGCTTCGACTGGTCGATGGGCACGCCCTGGGCCAGCGCACGGTGGGTGGGCTGGGACAACGCCGTCTCGGCCTTCACCAACCCGAGGGTTTGGAGCAGCCTGGGCACGACGCTGGTCTTCGCGGCCGTTTGCGTCACCGCCGAGATGCTGCTGGGCATCGCGCTCGCGTTGGCGCTGGAGCACCCGGTGCGGGGCATGGCCGTCTTCCGCACGCTCTTCATCCTGCCGATGATGATCGCGCCCATCGCAGTGGGCCTGGCCTGGCGCTACATGTTCGACGCGCAGTTCGGGCTCATCAACGCCCTGCTCAAGGCCGTGGGCCTGAGCTCGCAGACCTGGCTGGCCGACCCCACCCTGGCCTTTGCGGCCATCGTGGTGGCCGACATCTGGCAGTGGACGCCCTTTGTCTTCATCATGATGATCGCCGCCTTGGCCGGCGTGGACGGCTCGGTGATCGAGGCGGCGCGCATCGACGGCGCGCGCTGGTGGCAGCAGACGCTGCTGGTCAAGCTGCCGATGGTGATGCACGTCATCGCCATCACGCTGATGATGCGCCTCATCGATGCCTTCCGCGTGCTGGAGGTGGTCTACGTGCTCACCTTCGGCGGGCCGGGCGACAGCACCGAGATCCTGGCGCTGCACATCTACAAGACGGCGTTCGTGGGCCAGCAGCTCGGGGTGGCGGCGGCCATCAGCCTGCTGCTGCTCGGCGTGGTGGCCCTGCTGAGCTGGGGCGCGCTGCGGCTGAGCAACCCGATGAAGGGTGACGCCCGATGAGACGGCCGGCGTGGCTCGTGGCGGGCCACTACGCGATGCTGGGGGTGCTCGCGTTCCTGTGCCTGGCGCCCATCCTCGTGATCTTCGCGACGAGCCTGCGCCAGCAGGTGGACATCTTCGGCGCGCCGCTGGACTTCCTCTTCACGCCGACGCTGGAGAACTACCGCGCCGTGCTGCAGGAGGACAAGTTCGACCGCTACCTCGGCAACAGCCTCTTCGTGGGCGTGGTCTCGACGGTCATCACCCTGGTGCTGGGCTGCATGGCCGCCTACGGTCTGGCGCGCTTCCGCTTCACCGGCCGCACCACCATCGCCTACACGACGCTGCTGCTGCGCACGGTACCGCTGGCCGTGCTGGCCATTCCGGTGTTCCTCATCTGGAGCGAGTGGAAGCTCGTCAACAGTCTCTGGGGCCTGGTCCTGCTGTACGTGGCAGTGAACCTGCCGTTCACGATCTGGCTGCTCTACGGCTTCGTGCTGCAGGTGCCGGTGGAACTGGAAGAGGCCGCCGCCATCGACGGCTGCGGCCCGCTGCGCGTGTTCACGCAGGTGCTGCTGCCGCTCATGGCGCCCGGGCTCGCGGCGGCCTCGATCTTCACGTTCCGCATCGCGTGGAACGAGTTCATTCTGGCCCTGGTGCTCACCGACCGGCAGACGCGAACGTTGCCCGTGGCGGCCAGCCTGTTCATCACCGACATCGGGGTCGACTGGGGCCGCGTGATGGCCATGGGCAGCCTGATCGCGATACCGCCCCTCATCTTCACTTTCGTGGCCGCGAGGCAGATCATCACCGGGCTCACCGCGGGCGCGGTGAAGGGGTAGAGACCCTGCTCAGGCGCCTGGCCCGGTCCGCCGGCTCGTCAGCCAGGCCACCACGGTGACGGCGAAGGCGATCATGAGGCCCATGCCTTCGCGCGCCCCTTCCTCGACCCACCAGACTTCCTTGCGCCAGAAGCCCGGCATCGTGGGCCAGTAGAAGATCATCAGGCCGGCAGAGAAGGCAAGGCTCGCCCACAACGCCAGGCGCCAGCGGCCGGGAGGTTGCGGCAACTGGGAGCGCCACACCATCAACCCGGTCCAGAACGCGGGCACGCCGTAGTAGAGCATCCACAACGGGCCGTCCGGATCGTTGTATTGCACGGCCACGGCCGCCAGCATGGCGACGCACAGCAGCAGGTTCAAGGCACGCAGCAGCATCGAAGTCGGTCCTCCAGGGCGGCGGGCAAAAGGGGCTGGGCATGCCGAGCGGCCGGCTTTCAGGGCGAGAAGCCCTCGCTCTTGATGTAGACCACCACCGACAGGCGCTGCTCGCGGGTGAAGACGTGGCGCCACGCCGGCATGCCCTTGAAGCCGTAGGTCACGCGGTCGAAGATGTAGACGGGGTCGAGGCTGCCGGGGCTGAGCTTGGGCGCCTTGCCGGGGTAGGCGCTGTTGCCGTGGCAGTGGCGGCACTGCTGCTGCCAGACCTCGCGGCCAGCGGCCTGCACCTTCGCGTCCTGCAGGAACGCCGCCGCAAAGGTCGGCACGGGCTCGTCGGGCTCCGCGCCTCCGGGCGCCGGCGCGGGCGCGGGCGCGGGCGGTGTCTGCGCGTGCACCAGCAATGAGGCCATGGCCAGCGTGGCGGCCAAGCAGACGGCCAGCTTCAGCGTGGCGACGGTCGGTCGGATCGGCATGCATCGGCTCCAGGGTGGGGCGCGCCGGATGGGCGCCCCTTAGAACGAAAAGCGCCACCGCGGTGCCGACACCGCGGTGGCGTGCTTCAGCCGTTCAACCGGCGGATCAGGGAACGATCTTGTAGATCGTGTCGAGCGACCCGTTCGGGCCCGTCGTGACCGAGGTCAGGACGTAGACATCGCCGGCGGCGTCCTGCGCGAAGGCGAGCACGTACGGCAGCTTGCCGGGCATGTTCGTCACCTGCACCTGCTCCATCGACCACTTGCCGTCGCTGCCCTTGGTGCCGACGAAGATCTGGCCGTCCATCTCGGCGAAGCCCTTGCTCCAGTCGCCGAAGAAGTACTTGCCACGCCACGCCGCGTTGGCACCACGGTAGACATAGCCGCCGGTGATGGAGATGCCCATGCAGCCCTGCGGCTTGGCCGTGCAGTTGTTGTATTCGATGATGGCCGGCGTGATGCCGCTCTTGTCGCACGTGGCCGGGTGGTCGTCGGGCTTGGTGTAGT
>JAEUPE010000152.1 GCA_016790435.1 Rubrivivax sp.
GGAGGCTTAACTCGGCCAGACGCATGCGCCACTGGGCGGCTCGCCGTCGGACGCCGGCCAAGCGGACACGGCTGCGGCGGCCCGGCCGCCCGCCACGCCCGCCTCCGGCCTGGAGCCCCGACATGCTTGAGGTGCAGAACCTGCAGGTGGCCTACGGCGCCGCGCCGGCGCTGTGGGGCGTGACCTTCGAGCTGCGCGGGCGCGAGCTGTTGTGCGTGGTGGGCCCCAACGGCGCCGGCAAGACGACGCTCATCAACACGCTGGCCGGCGTGCTGCGCGCCAAGGCCGGCCGCATGGTGTTCGAGGGGCGCGACATCACCGCGCTGCCCGCGCACCGCTTCTGCGAGGCGGGCATCGCCATCGTGCCCGAGGGGCGGCGGCTCTTCGGCTCGATGAGCGTGCTCGAGAACCTGGAGATCGGCAGCATCCTGCCGGCCGCGAAGGCGAAGCGCGCCGAATCTCTGGCCAGGGTGCTGGCGCTCTGTCCGGCGCTGAAGGAGAAGCTCGGCCAGGCCGCGGGCGAGCTCTCCGGCGGCCAGCAGCAGATGGTGGCCATCGGCCGCGCGCTGATGGCGCGGCCGCGCCTGCTGCTGCTCGACGAGCCTTCGCTCGGCCTCTCGCCGCTGATCGTGACCGAGCTCTTCGGCGCCATCCAGCGCGTGCACCGCGAGGGCACGGCCGTGCTGCTGGTGGAGCAGAACGTGGCCACCGCGCTGCGCGTGGCCGACCGCGCCTACGTGCTCGAAGAAGGCCGCATGGTGGCCGAGGGCACGCCCGACGCGCTGATGCAGCGCGACGAGATCCGGCGCGCCTACCTGGGGCTTTGAGCTCCGGCGCCCATACCAGCCCGCACGAGCCCACACGCCCGAGCCCACACGCCCGAGCCCACACGAAGCGCCCCACGAGGAACCGCCTTGATCTACGTCTTCCGCCTCCTCGACAAGCCCGGCGCCGCCGAGCTGCGCCAGCGCGTGCGGCCCGAGCACAAGGCTTACCTCGCCGCGGTGGCCGAGCGCATCGCCTTCGCTGGCCCGCTCACGCACGACGACGGCGTGGCGATGATCGGCAGCCTGCTGGCCATCGACTTCCCCTCGCGTGAGGCGGCAACAGCATGGCTGGCCGACGAGCCGTTCACGCGCGCCGGGCTGTATGCCGGTGTCGAGGTGCATGCCTTCGTGAACCTGTGGCCGCAGAAGTCCGGCTTCCCGCCCGCGCCCTGAGGCCCGGTTGTTCACCCCAGATCGGCCACCCCGGATCGGCCACCCATGATCAAGCACATCGTCATGTGGAACGTGCGCGGCGACGACGCCGCCACGCACGCGCGCCACCTGGCGCTGTTGAAGTCGGAGTTCGAGTCGCTGCGTGGGCGCGTGCCGGGGATGCTGCACCTCGAGGTGGGCGTCGACGAGAGCCGCATCGAATACGCCTGCGACGTGGTGCTCTACACCGAGTTCGACTCGCGTGAGTCGCTCGCGGCCTACGCGCAGCACCCGGAGCACTTGCGCGTGCGCCGCACGCTCGGCGACCTGCGCAGCGCGCGCCACCAGGTCGACTACGAAGTGAACGAGATCCATCGAGCGGCCCCTGCCGGGGCGGCTCGAGACGGCAACGAGGCCGCGGCCACGGACCGCGCCCTTTCATCCCTTCCCGCCGGGGCCTTGGGACCCATCGCGGCGGGCCAACCGCATCCAGGAGACAACGACCATGTGCAAGCTCTGTGATGAAGGCCATCCGCAAACCCATGAACGCCAGGCCCGCGACACCCAGGTGCCGGAGGGCAGCCGCCGATGGGACGCGCGACGAGGATTCCTGAAGGCCTCGGCGGCCACGGCCGCGGCGGCCGGTGGCATGGCGCTGTTCGCGCCGCGGCCGGCGCAGGCCACCGAGAACGAGCACGAGCCGCCGCACAGCGGCCACCACGGCCGTCGCTACCTCATCCGCGGCGGCGCCGTGATGTCGATGGACCCGGCCATCGGCGACTTCGCGCAGGCCGACGTGCTGGTCGAGGGCAGGAAGATCCTCGCCGTCGGTCCCAACCTGCATGCCTGGGGCGTGCCGGTCATCGAGGCGCGCGGCCGCATCGTCATGCCCGGCTTCATCGACACGCACCACCACCTGTTCGAGACCGCGCTGCGCAGCTTCCTCGCCGACGGCCTGCTCTTCGACGGGCTGGATCCGAACATCACGCAGAACTACTTCCAGAAGATCCTGCTCACCTTCGCGCCGCAGTACCGGCCGCAGGACGTGTACATCAGCACGCTGTTCGGCTCGCTCAGCCAGCTCGACGCGGGCGTGACCACGGTGCACGACATCTCGCAGATCCACCACTCGCCCACGCACAGCGACGTGCAGATCAAGGCCCTGCGCGACTCCGGCCGGCGCGCCGTGTTCGGCTACTTCGAGAGCGCCGGCCCCGTGGCGGGCAACCAGTATCCGGCCGACGCCAAGCGCCTCAAGCTGCAGCACTTCAGCTCCACCGACCAGCTCATCACGATGTTCATGGGCGGCGAGATCTACCTGCCCGGCTACGAGGTGGCGTGGAAGCTCGGGCGCGAGCTCGGGCTGCCGGTGGCGGCGCACATCGTCGGCACCTTCGGCATGCGGCCCACGCTCGACGCGCTGGCCAAGGGGCAGGGCGGCGACAGCGGCACGCTCGGCATCGGGCCGGACAACTTCTTCATCCACATGACGGGCATGTCCGACGAGGCCTGGAGTCGGGTGCGCGATGTCGGCGCCAGCGTGTCGCTGGCTGTGCCCATCGAGATGAACATGGCGCACGGCACGCCGCCGATCATCAAGGCGCAGGCGCTCGGCATCCGGCCGTCGCTCTCCAGCGACGTGGAGTGCACGCTGACGGCGGACATGTTCACGCAGATGCGCACGACGATGGCCTTGCAGCGCATGTTCGTCAACGCCAACAAGCTGGGCGAGACCAACATGCCGCCCACGCCCGGCGCGCCGCTGCTGACGGCGCGCGACGTGATCGGCTACGCCACGATCAACGGCGCGCGCGACCTGCGCCTGGACAAGAAGGTGGGCTCGCTCACGCCGGGCAAGGAGGCCGACATCGTCATCCTCGACGCCGACGCCATCAACGTCGCGCCGCTGAACCACGTGCCGGGTGCGGTGGTGTCGTTGATGGAGCGCAGCAACGTCGAGACCGTCATCGTCGCGGGCAAGGTGCGCAAGTGGAAAGGGCGCCTGCTCGACGTCAACCTCGGGCGCCTGCGGCGCGAGCTGGAGTCGTCGCGCGACCACCTGTTCGCCTCGGCCGGCATCCCGCGCGACCTGTTCAGGCCTTCCTGAGGCGAAAGAACGGCCGCGGCAGCGGCATGTTCGCGGCCCTTCACCTCGCCAGCCCCTCGCCAGACTCTCGCCAGCCCGACCCGCCATCCCTTCCGGAGAACGAAGATGACCCAGCCGCACCAGACCGCCGACATCACCCAGGCCGTGCTCGGCCGCCTTGCCGAAGACGCCGACCCGCGCTTCAAGCAGATCATCACGACCGTCGTGAAGCATGCGCACGCCGCCATCCGTGAGATGGACCTGAAGCCCGAGGAGTGGATGGCGGCCATCCAGTTCCTCACCAAGGTCGGCCACACCTGCGACGACAAGCGGCAGGAGTTCATCCTGCTGTCCGACACGCTGGGCATCTCGATGCTGGTGGTGCAGCTCGACCAGGCGCGCCGCTCCAAGCGCGCGGCGGCCGACAAGACTGCCACGGTGCCCGCCACCGAAGCCACGGTGCAGGGCCCTTTCTATTGGGAGAACGCGCCGGTGCTGCCGCTCGGCAGCGACATCGGAAAGGGCATGCCCGGCGAGCCCGCGTACTACAGCGGCCGCGTCACCGACACGCACGGCAAGCCCATCGCCGGCTGCTGCGTCGACGTGTGGAGCGGCGACGGCGAGGGCGTGTACGACATGCAGATGGGCGGTGACGCCGGCATGCGGCTGCGCGCGCGTTTCCACACCGACGCCGAGGGCCGCTACCACTTCTGGTCGATCAAGCCCACCTACTACCCGGTGCCCGACGACGGCCCGGTGGGCGACATGCTGCGCGCCATGGGCCGCCACCCCAACCGGCCCGGCCACATCCACGCCATGGTCTACAAGGACGGCTTCGTGCCGCTGACGACGCACCTGTTCCCCGACGACAGCCCGTACCTCGACTCCGACGCCGTCTTCGGCGTGCGCGACAGCCTCATCCTGCCGTTCGAGAAACACGCGCCCGGCAAGGCGCCGGACGGCCGCGCGATGGACAAGCCCTTCCACACGGCGAAGTACGACTTCGCCCTCGCGCCCGCCTGACCTCGTTCCGAGAACACGCCCACCATGAAGATCGGCAAAGCCACCGTCCCCGAATCGGCCATCTGCGGCAGCGACGACGAGACCATCGTCGTGCGCGGCGCGGACCTGTGCCGCGACCTGATCGGCAAGGTCTCGTTCACCGACTACTTCTGGCTGCTCGTCACCGGCCTGCGACCGAACGCGCAACAGAGCCGCGTGCTCGACGCCACGCTCGTGGCCATCGCCGAGCACGGCCTGGTGCCGAGCGTGCAGGCGGCGCGCATGACGCTGGCTGCCGCGCCCGACGCCATCCAGGGCGCCGTGGCCGCGGGCATCCTCGGCTGCGGCTCGGTGATCCTCGGCGCTTCGGAGACGGCGGGCCGGCTCTTCCTGCGCATCGATGCATTGGCGAAGGAGAAGTCGCTGTCGCTCGAGGACGCGGCCGCCGAAGTCGTGCGCGAGATGCGTGCCGCCAAGCACGCCATCCCGGGCTACGGCCACCCGCTGCACAAGGACCGAGACCCGCGCGTGGCGCGGCTCTTCGCCGTCGCGGCCGAGGCGGGCACGCCGGGGCACTTCATCGCCATCGCCGAGGCGGTGGAGAAGGTGCTGCCGGGTCTCACCAACCGCGACCTGCGCCTCAACGTCTCGGCCGCCATTCCGGCGGTGCTGCTGGACGTGGGCTTCCCGGCCGATGCGCTGAAGGGCGTGCCCATCCTGGCCCGCTGCGCCGGGCTCATCGGCCACCTCACCGAAGAGCTGGCGAGGCCGATCGGCTTTGCGCTCAGCTACCAGGCTACGCGCGAGCAGCGCTACACCGGCGAGCTGCCGGCGGGCGTGACGCTCAAGGCGCACGGCTGAAGAGAGAGCGGGAGAAGCATCCATGGCCAAGGTCCTTGCCGGCGTGCGCGTGCTCGAGCACGGCACCTTCATCACCGGGCCCGCGGCTTCGATGCTGCTGGCCGACCTGGGCGCCGACGTGGTGAAGGTCGAGCAGCCCGAGGGCGACCCGTTCCGCGCCTTCCGCGGCGGCACCTACAGCCCGCACTACCAGACCTACAACCGCAACAAGAAGAGCGTGCGGCTCGACACGCGCCAGCCGGCCGACCTGGCGCTGTTCGACAAGCTGCTGACCGGGGCCGACGTCTACATCCAGAACTTCCGCCCCGGCGTGGCGGCCAAGATCGGCGCCGGCGAGGCGCGCCTGCGCGAGCTGAACCCGCGCCTCATCTACTGCGCCATCAGCGGCTTCGGCCAGGACGGCCCGCACGCTGGGCGGCCGAGCTACGACACGGTGGCGCAGGCGGCGAGCGGTTTCCTCAAGCTGCTCATCAACCCGGCCAACCCGCGCGTCGTGGGGCCGGCGCTGGCCGATGCGCTGACGGGCTTCTATGCGGCCTACGGCATCCTGGGGGCGTTGTACGAGCGGGAGAAGGCCGGGAGCGCGGCGCGGGCCGGCGAAAAGGCGGGCGGCGTGACCGGCAACATGACCGCCGACACGGCCAGCACCGGCCGGCGCGGCCGCCGCGTCGAGGTCTCCATGCTCGAGGCCATGACGCACTTCAACCTCGACGCCTTCACGCACCTCTTCAGCGAGGGCGAGGTGATGGGGCCGTACAGCCGCCCGAGCGTCTCGCAGAGCTACGTGCTGTGCTGCGGCGACGGCAAGTGGATCGCGCTGCACATGAGCTCGCCGCCCAAGTTCTGGGAAGGGTTGGCCAAGGCGATCGAGAAGCCCGACCTCTTCGACGATCCGCGCTTCGCCACGCGCGAGGCGCGCATCACGAACCAGGAGACGCTGATCGACGTGCTCGGCGGCTTCTTTCGCCGGCAGGACCGCGCCGAGTGGTGCCGGCGGCTGGCGGCGCTGGATGTACCGCACTCGCCGATGTACGACACCAACGAGGTGCCCGAGGACCCGCAGGCCAAGCACCTGCAGTTGTTCGTCGATGCGCCGCACCCCGGCGAGCCCGGCAAGCGCTGGACCACGGTGCGCTCACCCGTCAGCTTCGACGGCGAGCGCGCGCTCGAGGTGACGGCGCCGCCGCTGCTCGGCGACCACGACGCGGCGCTGCGCTCGGGCAAGCCGCTGTGGCAGCCGCGCGAAGGCGAATGACGCTGAAGCAATCTATGTGGCCGCTGCTGTCGGCGAGACCGATCACAGCATCGCCGGCGGTACGCGGCGACGAATGAAGACACCCACGACGCCGAGGCGTCCCTTGACCAGCAATTGACCTGCCACTGACCTGCAACTGAGCGGCACATGATCCGCACGAACCTATGACGCCCAGCCTGCCTACCCCGCTCGCCCTGCTCACCCGGCGCGCCGCCGCCTTCGCCGTCTCCGCGCTACTGGCTGGCGCCGTGCACGCCCAGGGCACGCAGCCGCTGAAGATGGTGGTGCCCTTCGGCCCCGGCACCACCACCGACATCGTCGCGCGCCAGGTGGGCGATGCGATGGCGCAGGCGCTGGGCAGCCCGCTCGTCGTCGAGAACAAGCCGGGCGCGGGCGGCACCATCGGCAGCGACCTCGTGGCCAAGGCGCCGGGCGACGGCCGCACGCTGCTGATGGGCACGGTCGGCACCCACGCCATCAACGCCACTCTCTACCGCAAGCTGCCCTACGACGCGCAGAAGGACTTCGTGCCCATCGGCCTGGCGGGCTTCACGCCGACGCTGCTGGTGGTGTCGGCCAACTCGCCGATCAAGACGCTGGCCGACTTGAAGGCCGCGGCCGCGCTGCCGGCCGGCGTCACCTTCGCCTCGGCGGGCAACGGCACCTCGGGCCACCTCGCGGGCGAGCTGCTCAGCGCGCGCCTCAGTGGTCCGGGCAGTGGGTCGGGCGGCAAGATGATCCACGTGCCCTACAACCAGGGCGGGCAGGCGCTCACCGATGTCATCGGCGGGCAGGTGCAGTTCATGTTCTATCACCCGGCCGCCGTGCTGCCGCACATGAAGGCCGGCAAGCTGCGTGCGCTCGGCGCTTCGAGCGCGCGCCGCAGTGCAGCGGCCACCGACGTGCCCGCGTTGCAGGAACAGGGCGTGGCCGACTTCGACCTCGTCGCCTGGTTCATGGTCTATGCGCCCGCGTCGACACCGCCGGCCGAAGTGGCGAAGCTGCGAGACGCGCTCGCCAAGGGCCTGGCGCGCCCCGAGGTGGCGGGCAAGCTGGCCGAGCTCGGCGTCGAGTCGCGCACGCTGGCTCCGGCCGAGCTGGCCGCGTTCGGCGCGCAGGAAATCCAGCGCTGGGGCGAGGCCGTGCGGCGATCCGGCGCGCAGGTCGATTGAGAACGCGGGCCCAAGGCACTGTCGTGACTGCCAAATCCTGACCGGGAAGTCCTGACCGCAAAGCCCTGACTGCACGAAGCGCCAGCGCGCCTGCCCGCGCTTCGCCTGAAGCCATCACCCCCCCTGACCCCATTCACGCTCTTCAATCCGCGGACTTCGGAATCACGAATGACAAACGCTGCTGCACTTTCTGTGGGATGGATCGGCCTCGGCCGCATGGGCGAGGCGATGGTCAAGCGCCTCACCGCAGCCGGCCACGGCGTGCAGGTGTGGAACCGCACGCGCGCCAAGGCGCTGCCGCTCGCCGACTACGGCGCCACCATCGTCGAGCACAAGCTCGACCTCGCCGGCTGCGACGTGGTGTTCACGATGGTGAGCACCACCGACGACCTGAAGGAGGTGCTGTTCGGCGAGGGTGGCCTCGTCACCGGGCCGGAGAAGCCGAGGATGGTGGTCGACAGCTCCAGCATCTCGCAGGAAGGCTCGGCCGAGATCCGCCAGCGCCTGGAGGCGCAGGGCGTGGCCTACCTGTGCGCGCCAGTGTCGGGCAATGCCAAGGTGGCCAAGGCCGGCAAGCTGCTCATCGTGGCCTCGGGCCCGAAGGCGCACTACGAGCGCGTGGCACCGCTGCTGCAGGCAATGGGCCGCAAGATGATGTGGGTGGGCGAGGGCGAGCTTGCGCGCGTGTGGAAGATCGCGCACAACACGATGTTCGGGGTGATCATCCAGAGCCTGTGCGAGATCACGGTGCTGGCCGAGAAGGCGGGCATTCCGCGACACGTGTTCCTGGAGAGCATCAACGATTCGGTGCTCGGCAGCATGTACACGCGCTACAAGTCGCCGGTGCTCACCAACCTGACCTTCGATCAGGTGACGTTCACACCCAAGCTCTTGCTCAAGGACATGGACCTCGGCCTTGGTGCCGCCAAGGCGCAGGGCGTGGCGATGCCGGCGGCGGCGGCGACGCGCGAGTCGGTGGCGCGGCTCGTGGGCCGTGGCTATGACAACGTGGACTTCGCGGTGCTGCTGAAGGAGACGGCGGCTGATGCGGGGCTCGAGTTGAAGCCGGAGAACGTGAAGGTGGACGATGGGCTGGCTGGGTAGGGCCTTGCCTCGTTCCTCGCCGCCGAGATTGATGACTGCTGAGGCCGCTGCGGCAAAGGGCGGTGCGGGCCGGTCGCGGCGCTTAGATGCGGCGGTCGGGCCCTGGGGGGCCCGACTCCCCTGCGCTGCTCGGTTTCGTGGCCCACGGCGCGGAACTCGCTCCGCTCACTCCGTTCGCTCTGCTCAGACACCCGCGCCGAGTCAGAGGTGGATGCGCGTGAGTACACGCGCGGGCCACGAGACCTGCGCTGCTCGGCGCCGCATATGCGCGCCGCGCCCGGCCCACACCGCCCTTTGCGGAACCGCTCGCTGTGCTCTGTGGAGAACAAGCACCGCTGTTCCTGGTGTGGCATGCGCCGGCATTTCGCCCCTCATGACTGCCCGTGCTTCTGGCGGAACGGAGGCCCGCTGCCCCGCAGTCTGTGGGAGAACAGAAACCGGTACCCGCAAGGCGGCGGGTGGGAGCGCGGCGGGGCGCATATGCGGCGGCGAGCAGCGCAGGGTTGGGGTCGGCGCGCGTACTCGCGCGCTTCCAAGACTGACTCGCGAACACTGTCTGAGCGAAACGAGCGCAGCGAGTGAAGCGAGTTGTGAGCGCGACCCCAGCCCGAGCAGCGCAGCGAAGTCGGCGAGCGCCAGCGAGTCGACCGCCGCATCTAAGCCCCGACGGGCTCCCACCCGCCGCCTTGCTCGCGCAGCCCGTCGAATGCCACCCGACGACGGCCAAGGCGCAGGCCCCCTCGCCGAGAGCAGCAACCCATGACCCGCACCCTCATCCAAGGCGCCACCATCATCACGATGGACCGCCAGGGTGTCCTGCCAAGCGCCGACATCCTCATTGCCAACGACACCATCACCGAGATAGCCCCGCAGATCAGCGCCGACGACGCCGTACGCATCGACGCCACCGGCTGCATCGTCATCCCGGGCCTGATCAACGCCCACATGCACACCTGGCAGACGGCGCTGCGCGGCGTGGCCGCGAACTGGACGCTGCCGGAGTACTTCAAGAAGATGCATGCCGGCCTGGCCACGGTGTTCGAGCCCGCGGACCTGCACATCGCCACGCTGGTGGGCGCGCTCAACCAGCTCAACTGCGGCACCACCACGCTCGCCGACTGGTGCCACAACAACCGCACGCCGGCGCACAACGACGCCGCGGTGGCCGGGTTGCTCGAATCCGGCATCCGCGCCGCGTTCTTCCACGGCACGCCCAAGCCCGACCCCAAGCCCGGCGAGACGCCGTTCTGGGAAGTGCCGCACCCGCGCGCCGAGGTCGAGCGGCTGATGAAGGCGCACCAGGGCCGCGAACTGCTGAGCGTGCATGCCGCCGTGCTCGGCCCGCACTACAGCACGCTGGAAGTGGCGCGGCACGATTTCCGCATGGCGCGCGAGCTGGGCGTCATCGCCTCGCTGCACCAGGGCGGCGGCCCGGCGCGCACGCCCGGCGGCTGGCAGGTGCTCGACCGCGAAGGCCTGCTCGGCGAGCAGATCAACATCGTGCCTGGCCACGCGCTCAGCGACGACGAGCTGGCGCGCTTCTGCGAGCTCGGCATGAGCTTCTCGGCCGCGGCCGAGAGCGAGATGTCGCAGGGCCACGGCCACCCGCTCACGGGGCGGCTGCGCAAGCTGGGGCGCGCGCCCTCGCTCGGCGTCGACCTCGAGTCGGTGCTCTCCGGCGACATGCTCACGCAGGCGCGCGTGGCGCTTGGCATCCAGCGCAGCCTCGACAACGTGGCGCACCGCGAGGCGCACGGCAGCATCCCGCCCACCAGCACCATCACCGCCACCGAGGCGCTCAGCTGGGTGACGGTGGAGGGTGCGCGCATGCTGCGCCAGTTGCACCGCATCGGCACGCTGGCCCCGGGCAAGCAGGCCGACCTCGTGCTCGTGCGCGCCGACACGCTCAACATGCGCCCGGTGCACGACCCGGTGGCCGCGGTGGTGTTCCAGGCGAGCCTCGCCAACATCGACAGCGTGATGGTGGCCGGCCAGTGGAAGAAGCGCGAAGGCCGCCTGCTCGGCGTGGACCTCGAGCCCAAGCTGCTGGCGCTGGAAGCCAGCGGCCGCAAGATCGTCGGCGCGCTGGGCCTGCACTGAAGAAAGCGGCGGCGCACGCAGCCGCTGCTGCATCACGCGAACGCTCGACCGAACCCTCGAACATCGAACGACTTGAACAGGAGACCCGCATGAAGACCCTCGTCGCCGCCCTGCTGCTGGCGAGCCTGGCCACCACCGCCACAACCGGCTGGGCGCAAGGCTTTCCGAGCAAGCCCGTGAAGCTCGTCGTGCCCTTCAGCGCGGGCAGCGGCACCGACATCGC
>JAEUPE010000223.1 GCA_016790435.1 Rubrivivax sp.
GGAGGCGGAGATCTGCTGCAGCGAGGCGGTGGTCTCCTCGACGCTGGCGGCCTGCTGGGAGGCCGAGTGCGACAGCGACTGCGAGGTCTGCGAGACCTGGCTGGAGGCACTGGACAGCTGGTCCGCCGCCGCTCGCACCTGGCGGATGGTGCTGCTCACCGTGTCGATCAGCTCGTTGAGCTTCTGGCACAGGCCGCGGAAGAATTCGTCCTTGCCCTCGAGCGCGAGGTGGCGCGTGAAGTCGCCCTGCGTGGCGCCGTCGACGAGGTCGGCGATCTCGGCGGCCACGGCCATCGACGCCTCGTGCTGCGCCTGTTGCGAGGCCATGCGCGCAGCGTCCTCGGCTTGGCGTTGCCGCAGGCTCTCCTGCATGGTGGCAAAGCCATTGAGGAGCACGGCCGCTTCGTCGCTGCCTTGCCGTTCGATGCGGAAGTCGAGGTCGCCGGAACCGACGGCCTCCGAAGCGGCCACGGCGTGCGAGAGCGGCCGCGTGATGGAGCGGGTGATGACGAAGCCCAGCCCGAGCCCGGCCAAGCCGAGCACGCCCAGCAGCACCAGCAGCTGCGCGCGCGCGGTCTCGGTCTCGTGGATGCGCGTGTGCAGCAGGTCGTCCAGGGCCTTCAGCGAATCCAGGGCCACCTTGTACTGGGCGTCCACGGCCGCCGTACCGGCGTTGAAGTACTCCACCGGCGAAATGGTGGGCTTGTTGCCGGCCAGCAGCTGCGTGCGCACGAGCTTGAGCATGCGCTCGGACTCGGCCCGGCTCGTGGCCGTGGCCCCACCCAGCACCTTGGCGAGGTCGGGGTGCAGGTCGGCGGCCTTCTGCAGTTGGCCGCTGGCGCGTTCGGCGAGGTAGTTCGCCTCGGTGAAGAGGACGTCGAGCGCAGCACGGTCGGCCGGCTGGATCTCCTTGCCCGCCAGCATGCCGGCGCCCTTGCCGCGCACGACGGCCAGGTACTCGGCCAGGCGGGGCAGGTGATCCGTGACCGCGGTCATGACGAAGTAGGTCTCCGCCACGGGGTCGAGCGAGAGTCCCGAGATGTCGGCGATCTGCTCGATCGTCTGGACCGTCTGGCGCACGAGCGCCGAGTGCTGCGCGAAGCTGTCGGCGGCGGCCAGCGAGCGCTGGTCGACGCCCTCCTGGACGCGCTGCCATTGCTCCTTGATGCGGCCCACGCTCTCGGCCACCTTGGTGTAGCCGGCGGCGCTGGCCAATTGGTGCGCCTTCTCGATCGCCTTGAGCACGTCACCGGCGCGCTGCTTGCGTTCGCCCTCGGCGGCGGCATTGCCGCTCAGCACGATGTTGGCCAGGCCGCGGTGCGCCTGCAGGGCCTTCTGCAACGCCAGCGCCGCGCCGACCGGGTCGATGCCGGCCTCTTCACCCTTGGCCACGGCGACTTCGGAGCTCTTGTAGCGGACGACCACCGTCAATGGGATGGCACACATGACGGCGCTGATGACGCCGAGCGTGGCGAACTTCTGCCACAGCTTCAGGCGGCGGAGGATGAGTGTCATGGAAGCCTCGTTGTTGGCTTGGAGAAGGTGTGAAACCGGGCGTCGTTGGCCGGCGAGGGCGATGTCATCCGATGGACCGCTCGAGGGCGGCGACCGGCGAGGGTGCTGCCGGCGGCGGCGCCGCGCGACGTGCGCCAGAGGCCTGGCGCTTGCTGTGCGTGGCGGCGGCCACGAGGCCGGGCATGTCGAGCACCAGCGCAACCTCGCCCGAGCCGAGGATGGTGGAGCCGGCGAGGGCCTTCAGCGGGCTGAAGATGGCCGCCAACGGCCTGATCACGGTCTGGTGTTCGCCAAGCAGGCGGTCGACGACGAGGCCGATGCGCTGGTGGCCGGCGCGTGCGAGCACGAGGCTGCGCCTCGTGGCTCGGCCCTGCGGTTCGGTGACGGCCTCTTCGTGGCCGTAGTAGCGGGCGAGGTCCAGCCACGGCAGGATCTCGCCGCGCAGGTGGAAGGTGCCACTGACCTCTCGGGGGTCCGTGCCGCTGCTGGTGTCGGCCGGCGCCGTCCTGCACTCCTCGGGCAGGTCGATGCACTCGGCCACCGCTTCCAGCGGGATCACGTAGTGCACCGCGCCGACCTGCGTCAGGAAGCCGTCGATGATGGCCAGCGTCAGCGGCAGGCGCAGCTGCATCGTCGTACCGCGGCCAGCCGTGCTGGCGATCGAGATCTGCCCGCGCAGCGCCTCGACATTGCGCCGCACCACGTCCATGCCGACGCCACGGCCCGACACGCTCGTTACTTGCTCGGCGGTGGAAAAGCCCGGCGCGAAGATGAGGTCCCACACATCGGCATCGCTGAGCACCGCGTCGGGCTCGACGAGGCCGCGTTCGATGGCCTTGCCGAGGATGCGGTCGCGCGCGAGCCCGCGTCCGTCGTCGCTGACCTCGATGACGATGGAGCCGGCCTCGTGATAGGCATGCAGGCCCAGGCGGCCGCGTGCCGGCTTGCCGTTGGCGGTGCGCTGCGCCGGCGGTTCGATGCCGTGGTCGAGGCTGTTGCGCACCAGGTGGGTGAGCGGATCGGCGATCGCGTCGACCATCGCCTTGTCCATTTCGGTGTCGCCGCCGCTCAGGACCAGCTCCACTTCCTTGCCCAGCTGCTTGGAGACGTCGCGAACGACGCGGTGGAAGCGCGCAAAGGTCTCGCCCACTGGCACCATGCGCAGCGCGAGCGTGCCGTCGCGCACTTCTTCCACGAGGTCGGCGACGCGCTGTGCCGCCTCCTGCGTGAGCGCGGCGCCGTCGGCGAGCGCGGCGGTCTGCACGCCGGAGCCGGCGATGACGAGTTCGCCGATGACGTCGATGAGGCGGTCGAGCTTGTCGGCACGCACGCGCACGTAGCGGGTGTCGTCGCCGCCGCGGCGTTCGCGCGCGCCTTCGCGGCGCTCGGGTTCGGCCTCGCGGCGAGGGGTCGGGGCTTCGATCGCTGCGGCCACCTCTTCGATGGCCGGGGTCTGCGCGGCCTCGCTCGGCACGCCGAGCTCGCGCCAGATGGCACGCAGGGCGTCACGGCGGGCGGGATCGGTGCCGCAGCGCTCCGTGAGCAGGGCTGCGTAGTCGTCCTCGGACGCCGAAGGGTCGAGGATGCCGACCTGCGCGTCCTCGGTGGCGAACTCGAACACCTGTTCGATGGCGGCGCGGTCGGTCTGCGGATGTGCGCTGGTGTCGAAGCGGATCTCGAAGCCGAGGTGGCACCCTTCGGCGTCCAGCGCGTCGAGCGGCGGCACATCGGCTTCCAGCACGCGCACAGAAGCCAGGTGGCCGATCGAACCGAGGTAGCGGATGAAGGCCAGCGGATCGAGGCCGTTGCGCAGTGCGTCGGCGCCGAAGCGAAGCGACAGGTGCCAGCGCGCGCCAGGCGTCGCCGTGTCGTTCGGCGCAGCCACGGGTTTGGCGGCGGGGATGGCGGTGGACCTGTCCCCTGCGCGGGGCGAGCCGGCGAGCGTGCGAAGCCGTGCCGCGAGCTCCTCGCTGCGCGCGGCCACGTCCGGCGAGCCTGCAGGCAGGAGCACCTCGTCGAGCAGCACGCCGATCTGGTCCAGGCTCTCGAGCAGTGCCGCGGAGATGTCGGCGTTTACCGCCAGCGTGCCCGAGCGCAGGCCCTCCATCAGGGTCTCGACCTCGTGCGTGAAGGCGGCCACGGCGTCGCACCCGAAGAGGCCGGACGTGCCCTTGATCGTGTGCGCGGCGCGGAAGGCGGCGTTCAGGTTCTCGGCGTCGCCCGGGTCGGTCTCCATCACCAGCAGTGCCGACTCGAAGGCCTGCATCTGCTCGCGCGCCTCGACGAGGAAGCCCTCGCGCGCGACGGCGAGGATCTCGGCGTCGTCGTCGGCGGTCACGAGGCTTCTCCGGTGGCGGGTTCGAGCAGGCCGGCGAGGCCGAAGAGCGCCAGGCTGGCGCGCACGGTGGACGAGGCAGCGACGATGGCCAGGCGCGCTCCGGCCTCGGCGAGCGTGCGCTTCGTGGCCAGCAGCAGCTGCACGCCGGCGCTGTCGAAGTCGCTCACCTCTGCGAGGTCGAGCGCCAGCACGGAGGGCGCCTCCGCCAGCTTGGCGAGCAGTGCTTCGCGCAGCTCGGCTGCGCGCACGATCGTCAGATCCCTTCCGAGCGAAAGCACGGCTTGCGTCATGGGTGGGGCGCTCCGGGTGCGGTCGGGCTGGCTGGATGCGGGGCGCGCATCGTGGCTACACGCACAGCTTGTTCACCGCCTCCACCAGCTGCGAGGGCTGGAAAGGCTTGGTGATCCAGGCGCGGGCTCCCGCGGCGCGGCCCTCGGCCTTCTTCGCCTCCTGCGACTCGGTGGTGAGCATGATCACGGGCGTGAACTTGTGCGCCGGGTTGGCCTTGAGCGTCTTGAGGAAAGTCAGGCCGTCCATGTTTGGCATGTTCACGTCGCAGACGATGAGGTTGACCTTGCCGGAGCTGCCCAGCTTCTTCGTCGCGTCGACGCCATCGCAGGCCTCGAGCACACCGTAGCCGGCCTTGCTCAGCGCCAGCTTGACCACGGTGCGGAAGCTGCCCGAATCGTCGATGACCATCACGGTCTTGCTCATGGTGGAGACTCCTTGCCTTTGCCCGTGGGACAGTTCGGAAAAACTCGACGGCCGCGCTCTTGCTGATCTGCACGGCGCCGTGGTGATGCGAGCGCTGCTGCTCCATCGTGTAGCTCTCGTCGAGCCGCTTCAGCCAAGCCACGGCGTCGGCATGCGACGCGCCGCGGCCCTCGCCCAGCCAGTCGTTGAAGCGCGACATGTCGGTGAGCACGCTGCCCAGCATCTGCGAGAAGCGGTCCTGGAACTGGAAGCCGACGAAGACGTCGTCGAGCGCCGCTTGCAGCCGCTGGCTCGTCTCGCTGAGTTCGCGCGAGCCCGCGAGTGCGTCGCCGAGGTCGCCGACGAGCGCGGTGACGATGGCGCGGGCGTGCTGGCGCAGCGAGAGCGACAGCGTCTCGGCGTTGTCGGTATCCAACTCCATGCGGCTGCGCAGCGCGTCGAGCCGGCGCTCGGCTTCGCCCAGGCGCTCGAGCAGGCGTTGCGCATTGCCGCCGGTGTGGCTGGCGAGTTCGAGCACCTCGCGCGCAACGGCGCCGAAGCCGCTCTGGCTCTGCGAAGCGCGATTGGCCTCGATGGAAGCGTTCATCGCCACGAGGCGGCCATGGCGGGCGAGGCTGTCGAGGTCCTTGCCCGTGCGCCGGAAGGCCAGCATCAGATCGGACAGGTGCCTGAGTTCGGCCTGCACCTCGTCGCGCACGGCGCGCAGGGCCTGCACGGGCACGAGCAGGCGGTCGATGAGTTCCTGGTGGCGGTCGACGAAGTCGTCGGCGGCGCCGGCGCCCAGGGTCTTGTCGTGTCCCTGCCCGGCCGCCTGGGCGGCGGCCGATAGACCGGTGCTCAGTTCGTTGAACGACTCGAGCAGGCCGCCCAGGCCCTGCTCGGCCTCGGCGCGCGAGGCTTCGAGCTGGCGTTGCCACACCGGTACGACCTGGCCGGCGAGCAGGGCCGTGCCCGCGCCGCGAGCGGACTGGCTCGAGTTGACGAAGAGAGTGGAGTCGTCGTGCGTGGCTGCCGGGTTCGATACGGGCGGTCTGCCGCGCAGCAGCAGGGCCACCAGGCCCCCTGCGGTGGCGGCGGCCACGAGCGCCACCGCAGCGGCGGGCAGAGGGGAGAAGGCGCTGGCCGGCGCGCCAGCGGCGCTGGCAACGGCAACCCAAGCGCCGGCCAGGGCCGCGCCTGCAGCCACACTCGCTGCGGCGACGGGAGCGGCGAGCCTGCCCCGCACGGCCGCGGCCGGGCTGGCTGGTTCGGTGTGCGCGCTTGCGCTCATTTGACAGTGGGCGTCGTGATCGGGCATGGCGGTGCTGGTGACAGCACGAAGCGCCGGGTCCGAGGAGGCCTCGGACGCGGTCATGCCGGCTTATCGGCTTCCACGGGGAGACTTTGAGCCTGTGCTGGCCGTCAGATCCGCCAAGAAGCGATCGGTTGTGACGACATCTCCGGCGGTGCCCACGAACCGAAATGGTGCGCTAGGGGCCGCATGCCCGCGCGAATCGCCGCTCAAGTCGGGCCGATGGGGCGCCGAAGACCGGGGATTCGTCCGGCGCGCCTGCGCGGGATGGCGCGGCCGTGCCGCAAGAGGAGCGAGTGGCATGAATCTGGCATCGACGATGCGCAACTGGTGGCGGCGACGGGACGCCGGCACAGGCAGTGCCGGCGGCCTGGGCGCCGCGGCCGCCCTGCGTGAGTTCTTCCGCTATCACGGTGCGATGGCGCCGGGCGTGCGCCTGCTGCGCAGCCTGCCCATGGGTGCCAAGGTCGCCGTGGTCGCAAGCGCGTTCGTCCTGCCCCTGACATTCGTGGCGGTCCAGTTCCTGGCCGAGATCGAAGGGCAACTCGATCACACGCGCGGGCAGCTGGCCAGCATGGCCCGTTGGCGCCTGGCTGACTCGGCCTTCGGCACTTTGCGCCTGCAAAGGCTGGAGCAGGTGACCCGCATCGTGCAGGCCAAGGTTTCGCCGGTCAGTCGCGAACGGCTTGATCCGCAGGCGCTGGCGCCGCTGCATGAGCCGCGCGCCGGCGAAGAGAAGGGCAGCGCCCGAGACTGGGCAAGACTGCAGGAGGCCGTGGTTCGTGCGGCTGCGACGACAGAGGGCTCGGCGGCGCGTTTCACGTCGCTGCTCGAGACCAGCGACGCGCTGCTGGATTACTCACGCTGGATCGGCCGAGGCACGTTGGACCTGGGGCTCAGCGCGCCCGACCTGGACCAGGCGCACTTCGCGACCCAGCATCTACCGCGGCTGGCCGTGCGCTTGGCTGCGGTCGCCGACCTGGCGGCCCTGATGGGCACGGCGCCCCCTGACATCTCCATGCGCTTCGGCCTGCTGCATCGCGTGCTCCAACTGGAACGTGCGCACGCGGACGTGATCTCGTCGGCCGAGCGGCTGGTCGAACTGGGCTTCAAGTCCCCCGGCCTCGTCCTGGATGTGGACGCACTCATCGAGAGCCTCCGCGACATGGCGCGCAAGGCACCCGAGGCAAACGACGCCGCTCTCTCGCAGGCGCTGGTCACCGAGGGTTTGCGGGCGCACGAGGCGTTGAGCCGGTTGCAGGCCGCGGCGATGAGCGAACTGGACGGCAGGTTCAATGCCCGACTGGCCAGACTGCAGCGCGAGCGCGTGGTCGTCGTGGCCCTGCTGCTGCTGCTGACCGCGGTGCCCGTCTACCTGCTGGTGGCCTTGCACCGTGTGCTGGCCGGCGGCATGGTCAAGGTGATCGACGAGGTGCGCCGCATGTCCGACGGTGACCTGAGCGTACGTCCGTCGGCGCAAGGCCGCGACGAGGTGGCGGGCGCGCTGAATTCACTGTCGTCGTCGCTGGCGATGCTCGCGGACATGTTTGCACACGTGCGACAGGGCGCCACTGCGGTGGCGCACGCTTCGGGCGAGATCGCGCGCGGCAACACCGACCTCGAGGAGCGCACCGTGCACTCGCGCCAGGGGCTTGAACGTGTCGTCGACGCCGTGCGCGCCTGCGTGGCCCTGCTCGACCAGTGCGGGCGGCGGGTCGACGACACCGTGGCGGTGGTCGAGGCGATGCGCCTGGACGCCGCCAAGAGCCGCGCCAACATGGGCGCCCTGGAGAAGCGCATGCACGAACTGCGGCGCAAGAGCGGCGAGATCGATGCCATCGTCGAGTTGATCGACGGCATCGCCTTCCGCACCAACATCCTGGCGCTGAACGCATCCATCGAATCGTCCAAGGCCGGCGAGGCGGGGCGCGGGTTCGCCGTGGTGGCGCAGGAAGTGCGCCGCCTCGCGCAGCGCAGCGCCGAGAACGCGCACCAGATCGGCGACATCGTCGGCCGCGCGAGGGAGGACATCGAGCGCGGCGCCGCCCTCGCCGACCGCACCGGCGCGGACCTCAAGAGCACCGACAGCCTCGTGCTCCAGGTGCACGAGGCGATGCGTGACGTCGTGCAACTCACGCGCCAGGGGCAGGGCCGCTCGCAGGAGATCCTCGACGAGGTGCGCGACCTGATGACGCTGACCGACGCCAACGGTGAACTCGTGCATCAGATCGCCGGGGCGTCGCAGGCGCTGTCCGGGCAAGGCCGCGAACTCAGCGAACGTGTCGAGAGTTTCAAGCTCAACTGAGGCGTCGAGCTGACGAATCGAACCGGCCGGCCGGGAGGCGCGGCCCCGGTCGCCGGCGGGTCATGCGACGCCAGCGCGGCTTGCGCTACGCTGTCGCCGATGCGATTGCCCGAAGCCACCCTGCGCGCGTTGCGCGCCGCCATCGTCGACCTGGACGGCACGCTCGTCGACACCGTGGGCGACTTCGAGGTTGCACTGGGCGCGATGGCCGCGGACCTGGGCCTGGCCGCGGTGCCGCGCGCCTTCATCCAGAAGACGGTGGGGAAGGGTTCCGAGCACCTCATCACGCGCGCCCTCGCCGAGGTGGGCGCACCGGCGTCGCTGTACGACCGGGCCTGGGCACGGTACCAGCACCACTACCTGCAGGTGAACGGCCGTCACTCGGAGGTCTTTCCGGGCGTGCGCGAGGGTCTGGCGGGGCTGGCCGGGCGCGGCTTGCGACTTGTCTGCCTGACCAACAAGCCCGGCGCGTTTGCCCGGCCGCTGCTCGAGGCCAAGGGGCTGGCGCCCTTCTTCGAGCACGTGTTCGGCGGCGATGCCTTCGCGCGCAAGAAGCCTGACCCGTTGCCGCTGCTGGAGGCGTGCCGCGTACTGGGAGCCGAGCCGCAGCGGGTGCTCATGGTGGGGGATTCGAGCAACGATGCAGCCGCCGCGCGCGCCGCGGGCTGCCCGGTGGTGCTGATGAGCCACGGCTACAACCACGGCGAGCCGGTAAGAGACGTCGATGCCGACGCGGTGTTCGATCGGCTGGACGAGCTGCTGCCGCTGCTCGGGCCGGTCGCGGGCCGGTAGCGGGCCGGTAGCGGTCGGACCGCGAGCCGACAGCGGGAGGCCGAGGCCCAAAGAGGGGGCCGATGCCGGGCCCGTGAAGCGCCGTGGCGCGGCCGGCTGGCGGGCGCTGCTAAGATCCCACCACGATGTGCTTGCTGGCCTCCACCCCGATCGACGGCGCTGCCTTGGCTGCAGCGCGGGGAGCCTGGCCCTGGCGTCGCTGGCGCCGCAACGTCTGACCCTCCCGGTCTGACCCGCCAGCGTCGGCGGCTGTCCTGCAGGGAACCCACCCGCCGGACCCACCGCCGAATTTCTTGCCGAGCCGCGGCCCCGCCGCTGGCCCCGCCCCAGGAAAAGCACCGTGATCACCGAACTCGAATTCAAGAGCCTGGTCAGCCAGGGCTACAACCGCATCCCGCTCATCGCCGAGGCCTTTGCCGACCTCGAGACGCCGCTGTCGCTGTACCTCAAGCTGGCCGGCGGCGGCAAGCTGAGCTTCCTGCTCGAGAGCGTGGTGGGGGGCGAGCGCTTCGGGCGCTACTCGTTCATCGGCCTGCCGGCGCGCACCTTCCTGCGAGCCATCGGCACCGGCGACGACGCCGTCACCGAGGTGGTGACCGACGGGCGCGTGGTCGAAAGCCATCAGGGCAACCCGCTCGACTTCATCGCCGAGTACCAGCAGCGTTTCCGCGTCGCCTTGCGGCCCGGGCTGCCGCGCTTCTGCGGCGGGCTGGCCGGCTACTTCAGCTACGAGACGGTGCGCTTCATCGAGAAGAAGCTCGCCGGCCGCCGGTTGCCGGGGGGCATCGGCACCCCGGAGATCATGCTGCTGCAGACCGAGGAACTGGCGGTCATCGACAACCTCTCGGGCCGCCTGTATCTCATCGTCTACGCCGACCCGGCGCAGCCCGAGGCGTGGTTCTCGGGCAAGCGAAGGCTCGCCGAGTTGATGGACAAGCTACGCTTTTCGGTTGCCGCGCCGCAGGTCAAGCGCGGCCCGAGCTACGCCGTCGAGCGTGAGTTCTCCAAGGCCGACTTCGAGAGCGTGGTGCTGCGTGCCAAGGAGTACATCGCGGCCGGCGACTGCATGCAGGTGGTGCTCGGCCAGCGCCTGAAGAAGCGCTACACGGAAAGTCCGCTCGCCCTGTACCGCGCCTTGCGCTCGCTGAACCCGAGCCCCTACATGTACTACTACGACATGGGCGGCTTCCAGATCGTCGGCGCGAGCCCCGAGATCCTCGTGCGCGAGGAGCACGACGCGGCCGAGCCCAGCCGGCAGACGGTGACGATCCGCCCCATCGCCGGCACGCGGCCGCGCGGTGCGACGCCCGAGCGCGACACGGCCATGGAGGCCGAGTTGCTGGCCGACCCGAAGGAGCGCGCCGAGCACGTGATGCTCATCGACCTGGCGCGCAACGACATCGGCCGCATCGTCGAGGTGGGCAGCGTCAAGGTGACCGAGGCCTTCGGCGTCGAGCGCTACTCGCACGTCATGCACATCGTCAGCAACGTGGAAGGCCGCCTGCGCCCCGGGCTGACGGCGCTGGACGTGCTGCGGGCGAGCTTCCCGGCCGGCACGCTCTCGGGCGCGCCGAAGATCCGCGCCATGGAGCTCATCGACGAGCTCGAGCCCACCGAGCGCGGCATCTACGGTGGTGCGGTGGGTTACCTCAGCTTCGCCGGCGACATGGACGTGGCCATCGCCATCCGCACCGGCATCGTCAAGGACCAGGTGCTCTACGTGCAGGCCGGCGCCGGCATCGTGGCCGACAGCGTGCCCGAGGCGGAGTGGAAGGAGACCGAGGCCAAGGCGCGCGCCGTGCTGCGTGCCGCCGAGCTCGTCGAGGAGGGGTTCTGATCATGCTGCTGATGATCGACAACTACGACAGCTTCACCTTCAACCTGGTGCAGTACTTCGGCGAGCTCGGCGAGGAGGTGCGCGTGGTGCGCAACGACGCCATCACGCTCGAGGGCATCGAGGCGCTGCGGCCCGACCGGATGGTGCTTTCGCCCGGGCCCTGCACGCCGGCCGAGGCCGGCATCTGCGTGCCGGCCATCCGCCACTTCATGGGCCGCCTGCCGATCCTCGGCGTGTGCCTCGGGCACCAGAGCATCGGTGCGGCGCTCGGCGGCCAGATCGTGCGCGCGCCCGTGCCGATGCACGGCAAGACGAGCGTCATCCGGACCGACGGCCGCGGGGTCTACACGGGCCTGCCCGAGCGCTTCTCGGTCATCCGCTATCACTCGCTCGTCATCGAACCCGAGACGCTGCCCGTCGGGCTGGCCGTGAGCGCGAGCACCGACGAGGGCATCATCATGGGCGTACGGCACCGAGAGCTGGCGGCGACCACCGCGCCGCTGGAGGGCGTGCAGTTCCATCCGGAGTCGATCCTGAGCGAGCACGGGCACGCGCTGCTCAGGAACTTCCTGCGGCCGGCGCATTGACATCCCGTCGCCGCCGCCCGACCACCACCGACGACAACAAGTCCATCGAGGAGCCGCCCATGACCATCAGCAACACCGAGGCGCTGGTGCGCGTCATCGAGCACCGCGAGATCTTCCACGACGAGATGCTGGCGCTGATGCGCCGCATCATGAGCGGCGAGATGAGCCCGGTGATGATCGCCGCCATCACGATGGGTCTGCGCGTCAAGAAGGAGACCATCGGCGAGATCGCCGCCGCCGCGCAGGTGATGCGCGAGTTCGCCACACCGGTAGCGGTGGCCGACCGCACGCACCTGGTCGACATCGTGGGCACGGGCGGTGACTCGTCGCACACCTTCAACATCTCGACGGCCTCGATGTTCGTCGCTGCCGCGGCCGGCGCGCGCGTGGCCAAGCACGGTGGACGCAGCGTTTCTTCCACCTCCGGTTCGGCGGACGTGCTGGAAGCGCTGGGGGCGTTCATCGGCCTCAAGCCCGACCAGGTGGCGGCGTGCCTGGCCGAGACGGGCATCGGCTTCATGTTCGCGCCGAACCACCATTCGGCGATGAAGCACGCCGCGCCGATCCGCAAGGAGCTCGGCGTGCGCACGATCTTCAACATCCTCGGGCCGCTCACCAACCCGGCCGGTGCGCCGAACCAGCTGCTGGGCGTGTTCCATCCCGACCTCGTCGGCATCCAGGTGCGCGTGCTTCAGCGCCTGGGCAGCGAACACGTGATGGTCGTCTACGGCATGAATGGCATGGACGAGGTGTCGCTCTCGGGTGAGACGCTGGTGGGCGAGCTCAAGGCCGGCGAGGTGCGCGAATACGTCGTGCATCCGAGCGACTTCGGATTGCCCGTGTACGACTCGCGCGTGCTGCGGGTGGCCAACCAGCAGGAATCGGTACAGTGCATCCAGCGAGCGCTGGCCAACGAAGATGGGCCAGTGCGCGACGTGGTGCTGCTCAACGCCGGTGCTGGGCTTTACTGCGCCGGCGTGGCGGCTTCGGTGGCCGAGGGCGTGAAGCGCGCCCGAGAGGCGGTGGCGTCGGGGGCCGCGTTGGCCAAGCTGTCGCAGTTCGTCAGCGTGACCAACAAGTTCAGGCCGGCGGCCTGACGCGGCCCGGTACGGGTAGGGGGGGCGATGGCGGACATCCTGCAGCGCATCGTGGCCGTCAAGCGCGAGGAGATCGCCGCCGGCCGCGCCATACGCTCCCTCGCGAGCTGGCGCGAGGCGGCGGAGTCGGCCGAGTCGCGGCACAGCCTGCGCGACTTCGAGGGCGCGCTGCGCGCCAAGGTGCAGGCGGGCCAGAGCGCGGTGATCGCCGAGGTAAAGCGCGCGAGCCCCAGCAAGGGCGTGCTGCGCGAGCACTTCGTGCCGGCGGAGATCGCTGCCAGCTACGCGCAGCACGGCGCCGCCTGCCTGAGCGTGCTGACCGACGTGTCCTTCTTCCAGGGGCACGCAACATGCCTGGGCCAGGCGCGGGGCGCGTGCTCGCTCCCGGCGCTGCGCAAGGACTTCATCGTTGACGAGTACCAGGTGGTCGAGGCGCGTGCGATCGGCGCCGATGCCATCCTGCTGATCGCGGCCTGCCTCGAAGATGCGCGGATGGCCGATCTCGAAGCCTGCGCCGTCGGGCTCGGCATGGCCGTGCTGGTGGAGGTGCACGACCGCGCCGAGCTCGAGCGGGCTCTGCGCCTGAAGACGCGGCTCCTGGGGGTCAACAACCGCAATCTGCACACCTTCGAGGTGTCGCTGCAGACCACCCTCGACCTGCTGCCTCGGGTGCCGGCCGATCGGCTGCTGGTCACCGAATCGGGCATCCTCGGTCCGGGCGACGTGCTGCGCATGCGCGCGGCCGGCGTCGGCGCTTTCCTGGTTGGCGAGGCGTTCATGCGTGCGCCCGATCCGGGGGTGGCGCTGGCGGAGTTGTTTGCTTGAGCCCATCCGGAGACGGCTGGCCCTGACACCTGCTGCGCCAGAGCCCGTTGCGAGCCGCCGGAGAGGCGATGTGTGTGATCGCCAACTCCTTCGATCGGGCCGTGTATCCGGCGCTGACGGGGCGCTCGGTGCCCGCGGTCGATGCGGCGATCGAACGATGCTGCCCGCTGCCTCTCGCTGTGGCGAGAGGGCGTGCTTGCCCGAGTGGCTCGGCCCGAGCCACGGCCGGTGGTCGCGGCGCTGCTATACTCGCGGGTTCTCCCTGGAGGGGTGCCCGAGTGGCTAAAGGGGGCAGACTGTAAATCTGTTGGCTTATGCCTACGCTGGTTCGAATCCAGCCTCCTCCACCAACCGGCTTCGCTTATCGCCTGCGGGAGTAGTTCAATGGCAGAACCTTAGCCTTCCAAGCTAATGACGCGGGTTCGATTCCCGTCTCCCGCTCCAGTCGATCAGGTCATCTTTCTCGTTTCAGTCGTTGTCGTTACCGGTCTGTCCTTCGCGCATCACTCGCGCCCGATGCCAGACCCGTACCGATGCCCATGTGGCTCAGTGGTAGAGCACCCCCTTGGTAAGGGGGAGGTCGCGCGTTCGATCCGCGCCATGGGCACCAACCACCGTCGATAGCAGCACCGATCTGGTCATTCTCAGTATTCAGCCAGGAGTTCGAAGATGGCAAAAGGCAAGTTTGAGCGCACCAAGCCGCACGTGAACGTGGGGACGATTGGGCACGTGGACCATGGGAAGACGACGCTGACGGCGGCGATCACGTCGGTGCTGGCGGCGAAGTTTGGTGGTGAGGCCAAGGCGTAC
>JAEUPE010000226.1 GCA_016790435.1 Rubrivivax sp.
GATCACGCCGCTGTGCGTGTGGAAGCTCACCGCCGCGCCGATGTTGGGGTGCTTGACGATGAAGTCGACCATGGCCCGCACCTCGGGCTCGCTGGTGGGGTAGGGGCCGGCGCCCTGCTGCTCGAACTCCTGCCGCCAGTAGGCCGGGAAGTTGCGGTTGAGGTCCAGGCCCTCGCGGTCCTTGTTGGCGCTGACCTTGATGCCATCGAAGTTCTTCAGCGTGCCCTCGGGCATGAGGCGGAAGTACTCGCCGCCGAATTCGCCTGGCTCGCGCGCCACCATCAGCCGTGGGTCGCTCGTGCACTTCTTGTACGGGCCGTGCGGGTCGGGGAGGCGCATCGTCAGGATGCGGCCGTCGCCGTCGGCGTCCTCGATGGTCAAGCCCTCGACCGGCTGCTCGTCGTAGGGGTAGGGCCGGGTGGAGCTGCGAATGTGGCGCGGGCGGTCGGCCAGCGCCAGCTCGGCACCGTCGGGGTTGAGCCGCGGCACGAGGTAGACGGCGCGCGTGTCGAGCAGCTGCCGCACCTGTGCATCGTTGTCGTACTTGCTGACGAGCTGGTGCAGCCAGTACAGGCAGGCGGTGCTCGCAGTGAGTTCCGCAGCATGGATGTTGCCGTCGACCCAGAAGGCGGGCTTGTCCTCGGCCGCGCCGGTGTCGCGCCGGGTCAGCGTCACGAGCCAGATGTCGCGGCCCTCGTGGCTCTTGCCGAGCGAGCTCAGCTGCACCAGGTGCGGCGCGGCCTTGGCGTAGTCCTGCAGCAGGCGGGTGAGCTCGGGATGGCGGTAGAAGAGGTCGAACCGGGGGACGGGGATCTCGGCGGTGTCGGGGGTGGGCATGGTGGGGGGCTGAGTCGGCTGGCGCGACGGTGCGGGCCGGCAGCCATGCTATCGCCGCCCGCCTCCATCTGCCCTAGCGCGGCCCCGTGTGTTGCGATGGCAGCACTGCGCACGCGTGGCGCCGCAGCGACGCCACCTGTGGCGGCCGGCTCACTGGCCTTTGAACAAGGGCTGGAAGTGGCGCGAGACCGGCAGCTTCTCGTTGCGGCCGCGCAGCGTGAGGTGCATGTGCCCTTCGTCGACGCGCACGGCGCTGGCGATGTGGCGATGGTTGACGATGACCGAGCGGTGTACCTGCCAGAAGGCGCGTTCGTCGAGTTGCGCCAGCAACTCCTTGAGCGGCGTGCGGATGAGCGCGTCGCCAGCGGCGGTGACGACGCGCGTGTAGCGGGCATCGCTCTCGAAGTAGATCACCTCGTCGAGCTGGATCAGCCGCACCTCGCGGCCAACCGCCGCCTGCAGCACCGTGAGCGGCGCGGGCCGGCGCATCTCGGCGGCCAGCCGTTCGAGCAGGGCCTGCATCGGCGCGTCAGGCGCGGCCCCGGGTTCCACAGGCGCCGTGTGTGAGGCGGCGGCGCCGGCCGGCGCCGGTTGGCTTAGGCGCTGGCGCAATCGATCGAGCGCCTGCGCCAACCGCGGCGTCTCCACGGGCTTCAGCACGTAGTCCACCGCGCCGGCGTCGAAGGCCGCCAGCGCGTGGTCGCCGAAGGCGCTGACGAAGACCACCGGCGTGCGCCCGGCGATGCGTTTGGCCACCTCGATGCCCGAAAGCCCGGGCATGCGGATGTCCAGCAGGCACAGGTCTGGCTCGAGCTCGAGGTAGCGGTCCCAGGCATCGACGCCGTTGACGGCGGCCTCGATGCGCAGGGCCGGCCACGCCGAGCGCAGCGCGGCGATCAGCTGCTCGCGCGGGGCTTCCTCGTCGTCGGCCACGAGCGCCAGGAGGGGCGGTGGCGTGCCGGGCGGCGCGGCAGCGGCGGTCATGACGGCAGTTCCTCCTTGGCGGGGACGGCGGTGGGAAGGGCAGAGGACAGGGCAGGGGATATGGCAGAAGACAGGGGCGGCGGCAGGGGCAGCCGCAACTCGGCACGGCAACCGCCCGCCGGCCCCGCGGCCAAGGCCAGCCGGGCGGCCGGGCCATGGGTGAGCGCCAGCCGCTCGCGGGCGTTGGTGAGACCGAGACCCTCGGGTGCGTTGCCGGCCAGGCCGGCACCGGTGTCCTCGACCACGAGAACGGCCACGCCGTCCTGCACGGCAGCATGAAGGTGCACTTCGCCGCCACCGATCTGCGGCTCGATGCCGTGCTCGACGGCGTTTTCGACCAAGGTGAGCAGCAGGCCCGGTGGCACCGGCAGTGCCTGGAGCGCCGGGTCGATCCGCACCTCCCACCTGAGCCGTGCGCCCAGCCGCGCCTGCATCACTTGTAGGTAGCGGCGCACGGCCTCCGCCTCGTCGGCCAGGGCCAGCGTGGGCCGCGTGAACATCGGCAGCGTCGCGCGCAGGTAGCCGGTGAGCGCCTCCAACAGGGGTGCTGCGCGCGCGTCGCCGGTGCCCACCCAGTGCTGCAGCGAGGCGAGCGTGTTGAACAGGAAGTGCGGCTCGAGCTGGGCGGCAGCGAGGCGGCGTGCCATCTCGACGGCGCGCTCGCGCTCGGCCAGTTCGGCCAGGCGCATCTGCACGTACTGGTGGCGGTGCACGATGACGAACCACAGACCAAGCGAACCGATCAATGCCAACATGGCCAGGGCCACCGTCCCGGTACGGGGCAGTTCGCCCGTCTTCACCAGCCAGCCGGCGATGAAGCCGCTGCCCAGCGGCACGAGCCAGTAGCCGCGCCGCGCCGCCGGTGCCGAAGGGTCCACCCAGGCGCGCAGGCCGACCCAGGTGAACAGCGCCACGAACACCAGCATGGCGACCGGCACGATCCACGGGCCCTCCTTGCCGAAGGCCACCATCAGCGCCACCGTGGGCACCGCGAGGTTGAAGGCGATGCTGAGCTTCATGCTCAGGCTCATCGGCCCCGGGATGGCGCGTCGAAGTTCTTCGGCCGTGAAGCGCCGCTGCGGCAGCAGCATGAAGACGGTGCGCCAGTCGATGCCGGAGGCGGCAGGGGGCGTCACGGAGGCGGGCGGGGTCCGTGGCGGCGTCATGCAGTCAGTCTAGGGCGACGTGCCGGCGGCGGCGCCCCCGCAGGGCCAACCGCAGCGGCGGCGGTCGGACGGGCCGACGCGGCGCATGAGCGGCAGCGGCGCTACTCGGTGAGCAGCTTGCGCATGCCGCGGAAGCTGAGCAGCCAACCGGGGTTCTGCCGCTCCTCGATGACCGCGCTCATGCGCGCCATGATGCGTGCGCTCTTGTTCGCGCGCCAGATCACGAGGTCGGCCAGCCAGGGATGGTCGTTGACACGGGCGGCGCGCTCGTACAGGTCGAACTTGGGTTTCAGTCCGAGCAGGCCGGTCTCGTAGCGCTGACGGATGTCGGCGTCGTCGCCAGCAACCTGGCCTTGCACCTGGGGCGAGGCCAGCAGCGCATCGGCGGCGAGCAGGCCGGTTTCCATGGCCTTGCCGATGCCCTCGCCGCTGAAGGCATAGGTGCTGCCGGCGGCCTCGCCGGTGACGAGCAGGCCGCGGCGCGTCCAGCGGGCACCCAGCAGCGAGCAGCGCAGCGGCGCGCCCTTCAGCTCGCTCAGGCGCTCGCCCTCGGCCACCAGGCGCCGCGCCGGCTCGTAGACCTCCGCAAAGGTCTCGAAGAAGCGGCGCAGGTTGAGGTCCTGCATCTGCCCCTTGCCGCTCTTGAGGGTGCGGTGGCTGCCGGGGTGTCCGGCGCCGATGTTGAACACGCCGCCCGGGCAGGGAAAGATCCAGCCGTAGCCGCCGCGCATGCGCGGGTGCCAGACGAACTGCAACTGGCGGATGGTGGACGCCAGGCCCGGGTGGCGGATGTAGGTGCGCAGCGCCACGCCGCTGGGCGTGTGGCGCTCGCACATGCCGGCCGCGGTGAGTGCCTGCGGCACGGCGCCGGTGGCGAGCACCACCCACCGGGCCTGGATCTCATGGGTGTGGTCACCGGCACGCAGGCGTGCGCCGGCGGCTCGGCCCTGCGCATCCTCGAGCGGGGCCTCGAAGCGCAGCGGCGTCAGCAGCCTGGCGCCGGCGCGCTGCGCGGCGCGCACCAGCACCTCGTCGAGCACTTTGCGCGGCAGCACCGCCACCGCGCCCGGCACGTCGCAGTGCTTGCCGCGCGGCCCGACGCAGCGCACGTGAGGTGCCGGCTGCCAGAGCGCGGAGAGTTCGTCGTAGACGCCGAGGGCGCGAAAGGCCGCATGGGCGTCTGGGATGAGGCCGTCGCCACAGATCTTGTCGCGCGGGAAGGTGTGCTGGTCGACCAGCACGACGTCGATGCCAGCGGCGGCCAGTCTTTGCGCGCAGGCGCTGCCGGCAGGGCCTGCGCCGATGACGAGCACGTCGCATCGCCCGGGCCAGGTCGGTGCCGTTTCGGCGCCGTCGGCCGGAAGGGCGTGCGGCAGGGGCTCGGAGGTCGCGGACATCGGGCGGCGATTATCGCGGGGCCGGAAACCCTGGCTCGGGGCCCCGTCAGGCGAGAGGCGCCTGCCGCCAGGGAGTCCGCGAGCCGCTTGACCGAACTCAAGCCACCGCTGGCCGCGTCCCTGCAAGATGCCTTCAAACTTGCATGGAGACGATCCGATGAGCACCCACCTGACGGCCGGCCAGCGGGCATTGCTGCGCGCTGCCCTGGAACAGCGCCAGCACCAGCTCGATCGCCGGCTGGCCGATCACCTCGGCGGGCGCAGCCGCGCCGAGCATGCGCGCGACGTGCTCAAGCAGGACGACGACGATGCGCCGCAACGCGAAAGCGAACGCGAGATGGACATGGCGTTGTCTGACCTGGAAACGCAGGAGGTGGGCGAGGTGAGTGAGGCATTGCGCCGTCTCGACGGCGACGGCTTCGGGCTGTGCATCGCCTGCGGCAACGAGATTCCCTTCGACCGCCTGCGCGCCGAGCCCTGGGCCATGCGTTGCGTGCCGTGCGAGACGGCGCGTGAGCAGGCCGCGCAGCGGCGTCGCTAGCGCGCGACGCCCAGGCCTGGCCCGCGGCCACAGCGCAGAGAATGCCTCGACGCCCCATGGGAGTGGCGCTGAGGCTGACAGATGGGCATCGACATCCCGACGAACGACCCCTTCTCGCGCGAGTACGACGAGGCGCGGCAGAAGTTCCTCGAAGCGGCACGAACCTGCGCCGCGCGCGTGCGGCATTGGCCTCATCCGATGGCCGGCCCGCGCGGTGAAGCACTGTCCACCGACAGTGCCTGGGTCGGCGCCGAGGACGCGAGCAAGGTCCTCGTGGTCATCTCGGCCACGCACGGCGTCGAGGGCTTTGCCGGTAGCGGGCCGCAGGTGGACCTGCTGCGCGGCCCCGTGCCGGCTGCGCTGCCCCGGGATACGGCGCTCCTGCTCCTGCACGCCGTCAACCCTCACGGCTTTGCCTGGTGGCGGCGGGTCACCGAGGAGAACGTCGACCTCAACCGCAACTGGGTCGACTTCGGCCAGCCGTTGCCAACCAACCCGGGCTACGAGGAGATGCGCGAGCACTACAGCCCCGCCAGCCTGGATGCGGCAACGCTGGCGCGGCATGAGGCGGCCATCGAGGCCTATCGAACGTCGCAGGGCGTGCACGCCGAGCGCGTGGCGCGAAGCACGGGCCAGTACACAGACCCACTGGGCATCTTCTACGGCGGCACCGGGCCGACGTGGGCACGGCGCACGAGCGAGTCCATCCTGGCCGAGCACCTCGGCCGGGCGAAGACGGTGGCCGTCGTCGACATGCACACGGGCCTCGGCCCCTATGGCTACGGCGAGCCGATCTGCAACCACGCGCCGGGCGGCGCGCGGGTGCAGCGCGCCCGCCGCTGGTGGGGGCTGAGCGTGACCGAGCCGTTGCTCGGCACCTCGTCGTCGCAGGAAAAGACGGGGCTCACCGAGTTCGGCTACGAGCGCGCACTCGCGCATGCCGACATCGCCTTCGTCGCCCTCGAGTACGGCACCTTCGGCCCGCCGCATGGCGAACACGCGCTGCGCGACGACGCCTGGTTGTGGCGGCACGGCGACCCGATGTCGCGCGAGGCGCAGCCGATCAGACAGGCGCTGCGAGACTTCTTCTACCCGCCGCGCGAGGACTGGCGGGAGATGGTGCTGTGGCGGGCGCGGCAGATTTATCGCCAGGCGCTCGTCGGGCTGGCCGGCGGCGAGGCGCGATGAGCGCAAGCGGCGGACGGGTTGCGAGAATGCGGCCGAACCCAGTCTAACGATCCAGCGCCCAGATTCGATACGAGGAACCGACATGCCGATCTACGAATACGCCTGCCAGGACTGCAACCACGAGTTCGAGGCGCTCACGCGTGCCTCCACGCAGCCCGAATGCCCGAAGTGCCACTCGGTCTCGCTGGCGAAGAAGCTCTCGGTCTTTGCGACGGCCGGCGCTGCCGAGGGCAAGGCGGCCGAGATGGCGGCTGCCGGGTCGTGCGGATCGTGCGGGCACCCAGGCGGGCCCGGGGCCTGCGGCTGGCAACAGTAGGGCGCCTGTGCCCCGGCGCGGGATGGCGGCCGACTGCCGGCGCCGCGCCTAGTTGCCTTTCACATTCAGCCGCCAGGCATGCAGCAGCGGCTCGGTGTAGCCGCTCGGCTGCGCCAAGCCCTTGAAGACCAGGTCGCACGCCGCCTGGTAGGCGGCTGACTGGCCGAAGCGGCCGGCCATGGGGCGGTAGGCTGCATCGCCCGCGTTCTGCTTGTCCACCACCGCGGCCATGCGCTCGAGCGTGGAGCGCACCTGCGCCTCGGAGACGATGCCGTGGTGCAGCCAGTTGGCCATGTGCTGGCTGCTGATGCGCAGCGTGGCCCGGTCTTCCATCAGCCCGACGTTGTGGATGTCGGGCACCTTCGAACAGCCCACGCCCTGGTCGACCCAGCGCACGACGTAGCCGAGGATGCCCTGGGCGTTGTTGTCGAGCTCCTGCTGCTTCTCGGCCTCGGTCCACTTGGCGGCCTTCACCACCGGCACGGTGAGCAGGCCGTCGAGCAGCGTCTCGCGCTCTGCTTCGGCGTCGGTTTTCTCCAGCGCCTTCTGCACCTTGAACACGTCCACCTGGTGGTAGTGCAGCGCGTGAAGCGTGGCGGCGGTCGGGCTCGGCACCCAGGCGGTGTTGGCGCCGGCCTGCGGGTGCGCGATCTTGTAGTGCAGCATGGCGGCCATCATGTCCGGCACGGGCCACATGCCCTTGCCGATCTGGGCCTTGCCGCGCAGGCCGCACGAGAGGCCCACCAGCACGTTGTTGCGCTCGTAGGCCTGGATCCACTCGCTCGTCTTCATGTCCCCTTTGCGGCGCATGGGGCCGGCCCACATGGCGGTGTGCATCTCGTCGCCGGTGCGGTCGAGGAAGCCGGTGTTGATGAAGGCGACGCGGTCGGCGGCGGCGGCGATGCAGGCCTTCAGGTTGACGCTCGTGCGGCGTTCCTCGTCCATGATGCCGAGCTTCACCGTGGCCTGTGGCAGGCCCAGCATCTTCTCGACGCGGCCGAAGAGCTCGCTCGCGAAGGCCACCTCGGCCGGGCCGTGCATCTTGGGCTTGACGATGTAGACCGAGCCGCGGCGCGTGTTGCGGATGCCGTTGCGGCCGAGGCCCTTCAGGTCGTACAGCGCGATCGTCGTCGTGATGACGGCGTCCATGATGCCTTCGGGGATCTCCGCGCCCTCTTCGCCCCAGAGAATGGCCGGGTTCGTCATCAGGTGCCCGACGTTGCGCACGAAGAGCAGCGATCGGCCATGCAGTGCCACGTCCTCACCGCGCGGGCCGGTGTACTGGCGGTCGGGGTTGAGCCCGCGCGTGAAGCTGCGCCCGCCCTTCTTCACTTCCTCGGTGAGCGTGCCCTTGAGGATGCCGAGCCAGTTGCCGTAGGCCTGCACCTTGTCTTCGGCGTCGACCACCGCCACCGAGTCCTCGAGGTCGAGGATGGTGGACAAGGCAGATTCGAGCACCAGGTCCGCGACTCCCGCGGGGTCGGTGGCGCCGATGGCGTGGGCGCGGTCGATGCGGATGTCCAGGTGCAGCCCGTGGTGTGACAACAGCACGGCGGAGGGCGAGCCCATCTCGCCCTGGAAGCCGACGAACTGGGCCGCGTTCTTCAGGCCGACCTTCGCGCCACTCCTCAGCGCCACGGAGAGTTGGTTGTCGACCACGGCGTAGCCGATGGAATCGAGGTGCGACCCCTTCTTCAGCGGCACGCAACGGTCGAGCACGTGGCGCGCGTACTCGATGACCTTGGCGCCGCGTTTCTCGTTGTAGCCGGGGCCGCGCTCGCAGCCATCCGTCTCCGGCAGTGCGTCGGTGCCGTAGAGCGCGTCGTAGAGCGAACCCCAGCGCGCATTGGCGGCGTTCAGTGCGTAGCGCGCGTTGGTGATCGGCACCACGAGTTGCGGGCCAGCCTGCAGCGCCAGTTCGGCGTCGACGTTCTTCGTCGTGGCACGCGCATTCTTCGGTACCGGCACGAGGTAGCCGATCTTCTCGAGGAAGGCGCGGTATCTGGCCTTGGCGCGCGCGCCCGTGATCGGGCCGGGGTTGGCCTTGTGCCACGCGTCGAGCTCGGCCTGCAGGCGGTCTCGTTCGGCCAGCAGGGCGGCGTTCTTCGGCGCGAGGTCGCGCACGATCGCGCCGAAGCCGGCCCAGAAGGCCTCGCGATCGACGCCGGCGCCCGGCAGCACCTCGTCATTGACGAACCGATGGAGGGAGTCGGCGACTTGCAGGCCGTGGATGGTGGTGCGCATAGTCTCGGAGGGATGGAGTCGGATTTGGGTGAAGTAGACGCGTTCGCGGCCGGCCACGTCAGGCAGGAGCGGGGGGCGCAGGCAAGGGCTGCTCGGCCCCTGCCGCCTGCGGGGGCAGCACCGCGAGCACGTCGCGCAGCGAGCGGCCGGTGTGCGTGGGTTGCGTGCCCAGTTCCTCTGGCGGTGCGCCGCCGCGGTTGACCCACAGCGTCGTGTAGCCGAACCACGTGGCGCCGACGGCGTCCCAGGCGTTGCTGCTGACAAAGAGGATGTCGCGCGCGGGCAGGCCGAGCACCGAGGGGCCGAGCGCGTAGGCGGCGGGGTCGGTCTTGAAGCGGCGCACGGCATGCACGCTGAGGATCGGCCCCAGCAGGTCGGCCAGCCCGGCGCTCTTCAGCGCCACGGCCAGCATCTCCGGGTCGCCGTTGCTGAGGATGCCCGCCGTGGTGCCGCGCCGGTGCAACTCCTGCAGTACCTCGCGGTTCTCGGGGAACGCGGAGAGGTGGTGGTACTGGTTCATCAACCGCTCCTCGGCGGCGGCGTCGAGCGGCAGGGCCAGGCGGGCGCAAGACCAGCGCAACGCATCACGCGTGACTTGCCAGAACGGGCGGTAGTGCTCGGCCCCGGCGCAGCTCATCGTGATGAGGCGCGTGTACTCGATCTGCTTGTCGCGCCACAGGTGGGCGAGGCGTTCGCCGTGTCCGGGGAAGAGCTGCTCGGCGAGCAACGCGACGCTGTAGACGTCGAACAGCGTCCCGTAGGCGTCGAAAAGCACGGCGCGCAATCGAGGTGGGTTCTTGGGGGGCGACGCCATGGGCGCGGACTCTATTCCAGACGTCCTTCGACATTAAGAACGCTAGACACCATGCATTTTTGCGTTCGACACACATAATCCCGGACGTGGATCGGCTCAAGCAGATCGAATCCTTCGTGGCCGTGGCCGCCAAGGGCAGCCTCACCGCGGTGGCCGGCGCCGAGGGCGTGGCCCCGGCGGTGATCGGCCGCCGCATCGACGGGCTCGAAGAGCGCCTGGGCGTGAAGCTGCTGCGCCGCACGACGCGGCGCATCACCCTCACGCACGAGGGCAGCGCCTTCCTCGAGGATTGCCAGCGCATCCTCGCCGACATCGCCAATGCCGAGGCGAGCGTCAGTGCCGGTGGTGTCAAGGCAAGCGGCCACCTGCGTGTCACGGCGCCCGGCGGTTTCGGGCGACGGCACGTGGCGCCGCTGGTGCCCGGATTCATCGCCCAGCACCCGGAAGTGAGCCTGAGCCTGAACCTCTCGGATCGGGTCGTGGACATCGTCAACGAGGGCTATGACTGCGCCATTCGCGTCGGCGACATGCCTGACTCGAGCCTTGTCAGCCTGCGCCTGGCCGACAACCGGCGGCAATGTGTGGCGGCGCCGGCCTATCTCGAGGCCGCGGGCGTGCCGAGGACCCCGGCCGATCTGGCGCGCCACCGCTGCCTCACGTTGAGCTCGGAGGCAAGCCAGACGCGCGGCTGGGCCTTCCGCGTCGAAGGCGAACTCGCGCACGTGAGGCCACAGGGGCGGCTCGACTGCAGCGACGGGCAGGTGCTCCACCAGTGGTGCCTCGCCGGGCTCGGTGTGGCGTGGCGCAGCACCTGGGAGGTCGAGGGCGACATCGCCGAGGGCCGCCTGGTGGAGGTGCTGGCCGACTTCGCCGCGCCGGCGAATGGCATCTACGCCGTCTTTCCGCAGCGCAGGCACTTGCCGCTGCGCGTGCGTCTGTGGATCGACTTCGTCAAGCACCACTTCGGCGATCCCGGCTACTGGCGGCGCGGCTCCTAGTGCCTGGTGCGCCGCTCCCCGCTCGTGTCCTGGCGGCACGCGATGCTCGACCGACAAAGAAGAGGGGCGCCTCGCGGCGCCCCTGAGGACGACGGGCCCGCGCGGGCCCGTGCCGATTACTTCTTGTCGCCCGAAGCGGCCGGCTTGGCGGGCGCAGCCGGGGCGGCCGGAGCAGCAGCGGCAGCGGGCTTCGCCGAGTCTTCCATGCACTTCTTGATGTGGCTGGTCTTGGCCGCGCCGGCCAGCTTCTTGTCCGCCGCCGACTTCTCGCAGGCGGGGCTGCCGCCTGCGCCCGAATCGGCCTCGCACTTCTTGATGTGGCTGGTGCGGGCGGCGCCGGCCAGCTTCTTGTCGTCCGCGCTCTTCTCGCACGCGGCATTGGCGGCATAGGCCTGGCCGGCCATCAGGCCCAGGGTCAGGAAGCAGGCGGTGAGCAGCTTGTTCATGGTGGAAGTTCCTCGTGTGGTGTGGTGAGGTGAAAGGGTTGTGTCATTGAAGACCGGGCGACCGAGCGCCGCGGGCGATTGCACCGCCGCCCGGGCCGCCGGGCAAGGAGGAAAACGCGCGGGGGCCGATCGGCGCCGACAAGTCCGGTGGCGCGCGGTGCGTAAGCGCGCGTGAGCGCTCGCGAGCGGGGGCCGCGGCCCGGCGGGCCGTGCCGGCTGCCCGCCTCGCGGTGGCCCGGCTACATGATGCGTCGCGGGTGGGCGAGCGCCTCGTGCGCAGAGTGCAGCCGCCGCACGAGCACGCCGATGAAAGCCTTGTCGAAGGCGCTCATCGTCGTCAACGACAGCTGTGCCAAGGTATCGGGTGTGAACGAGACCGTGGTCGTGGGCTGCGCCACGAGCACGTCGGCACCGTGCACGCGCAACTCGGGGCTTGGCGCGAGATAGGCCATCTCGCCCACCGACGTGCCGGCACCGAGCTTGGCCACGAGCCGGCCTTCGCGGAAGACCTCGACCTCGCCCTGAGTGATGATGTGGAACGAGTTGCCGGACTCGCCCTTGCGGTAAAGCGCCTGGCCGAAGGTGTGGCGCTCCCACTTGGCTCGGTGCACCACCTCCCACAACTCGACATCGCCGAAGCGGGCAAAGAATTCCTGCGCGCGCAGGAGCGTGAAGCGCTCGGAGTCGAGCACCGCCTGCAATGCCCCGCGCGGCACGATGCGGGCGCTGGCCATCTCCGAGAGCGCCTGCGCGAACTCGTCCCAATTGGCGGGGCGGGATTCGCGATCCTTCGCGAGCCCGCGCTCGATGAGTTCCGCCAGCGGCGCGGGCAGTCCCTCGCGCAGGGCCATCAACCGCGGCGGCGTGGCGTTGAAGATCTGGTACATGATCGCGCGCTGCTCGGTGGCGTCGAACGGCGGCCGGCCGGCGATCAGGTGGTACAGCACCGCGCACAGCGAGTAGATGTCGGCGCGGCAGTCGACCGTGTCGCCATCGAGCTGCTCTGGCGACATGTACGCGAGCGAACCGACGCGGTGCACCTGCGTGATGTCGGCGCCACTGTTGAAGACGCTGCCGAAATCGCTGATCTTCAGATCGGTGATCTGGTCGCCGTCGAGCACGGCCAGCACGTTGGCCGGCTTCACGTCGCGGTGGATGAGGCCCTGGCGCCAGCAGTAGTTGAGCGCCATCGCGCACTTGAAGCCGATCTCGATCACCTGCGCCAGCGGCAGCAGGCCATCGGCGCGGCAGAAGCGGCGCAGCGTCACGCCTGGCACGTACTCCATGACGAGGTAGGGCAGCTCCTCCCCTTCAGAGACGGCGTCCATGATCTGCACGACGTTGGGGTGGTGCAACTGGCCCACCAGTGCCGCCTCGGCCGCGAAGAAGCGCTTCTGGAAATGGGCCTCGCGCGCGTCGACGAGCGACGCGCGGCGCACTCGCTTGATGGCGACGTCGTGGCCGCGGAACGGGTCGTGCGCGAGGAAGACCTCGCTCGTCGCGCCTTCGCCGATCTTGGCCTTCACCGGGTACTTGCCGATGCGCTGCGGCAAGCTCTCGCTGGCGTCCGCGGCAGCAGCGGTTTGTGGGACGGGAGGAGGGGCGCTCATGTCAATTGGCGTTCATCCGTCATCGTCGGCGAACCCGCGGGCGCCGATGCGCCGAACAGGGCGGGAAAGGCGGCCTTGTCCCCGGCGCCTTCTCGCCGGACCTTCACCCGGCCCGTGGTGCCGCGTCGACCGCGCAGGCGCCAGCGCCGCGCCAACCGGGCGCCCGACCCGGGCCCGGCAGGGGCGAAACGTAGAATCGGCCGCATGATCCAAGCCAAGCAGGAGCTGCTGCGCGCCTTGCAGGGAGCCCTCACCGACATGGCCGCCGCCGCTGGCGTGTCGGCGCCCACAGCGGCGTTCGAGTCACCCAAGCAGGCCGCGCACGGTGACCTGGCCATCACCGCGGCGATGCAGCTGTCGCGTGCGATGAAGAAGAATCCGCGCGAGTTGGCCGGCACGCTGGTGGCGGCACTCGAATCCGACGCGGTCTTCCAGCGCTGGGTCAGCAAGCTGGAGATCGCCGGACCGGGCTTTGTCAACCTGCGCCTCGCCCCGGCGGCGAGGCAGGCCGTGGTGCGCGAGGTGCTCGTCGCCGGTGAGGCCTACGGCCGCCAGCCGCGCGTCGAAAGCGGCGGCGGCAAGGTGATGGTCGAGTTCGTGTCGGCCAACCCGACTGGGCCGTTGCATGTCGGCCACGGCCGCAATGCAGCGCTCGGCGACTGCATCTGCAATCTGCTGCAGACGCAGGGCCACGACGTATTCCGCGAGTTCTATTACAACGACGCTGGCGCGCAGATCCAGACGCTGGCGACGTCCACGCAATGTCGGCTCAGGGGCCTGAAACCCGGCGACGCGGGCTGGCCCGAGCAGGCCTACAACGGCGACTACATCGCCGACATCGCAGCCGACTTCGCGGCGAAGAAGACCGTGCGCGCCGACGATCGCCAGTTCACCGCCAGCGGCGACCCGGAAGACCTGGATGGCATCCGCCAGTTCGCGGTGGCGTACCTGCGGCACGAGCAGGACCTGGACCTGCAGGCCTTCGGCGTGCGGTTCGACCACTACTACCTCGAGAGCAGCCTGTACACCGAAGGCCGCGTCGAGGAGACCGTGAAACGGCTCATCGCCTCGGGCAAGACCTTCGAGAAGGACGGCGCGCTGTGGCTGCGCACCACCGAGTACGGCGACGACAAGGATCGGGTGATGCGGCGCTCCACGCCAGCGCGTGCCGACACGCCGGGCGGTGCCGATGCGCCGGGCGGGGACGGCGGCGCATACACGTACTTCGTGCCCGACGTGGCCTATCACCTCGCCAAGTTCGAGCGCGGCTTCGCCAAGGTGATCAACGTGCAAGGTACCGATCATCACGGCACGGTGGCGCGCGTGCGTGCCGGCTTGCAGGCCGTGAGCAGCGGCATCCCGGCCGGCTACCCCGACTACGTGCTCTACAAGATGATCACGGTCATGAAGGGTGGCCAGGAGGTCAAGATCTCCAAGCGCGCCGGCAGCTACGTGACCCTGCGCGACCTGATCGAGTGGACGAGCCGCGATGCGGTGCGCTTCTTCCTCGCGAGCCGCAAGTCCGACACCGAGTTCACGTTCGACATCGACCTCGCGCTCTCGACCAATCTCGACAACCCCGTCTACTACGTGCAGTACGCGCACGCGCGCATCTGCTCGGTGCTGGCCCAGTTCGCCGGCGACAAGGGTGAGCGGCAGTTGGCCGAGGCGAAGCTCGCGCGCCTGACGGCGCCCAGCGAATCGGCGCTGATGCTCAAGCTGGCCGAGTACCCGGAGATGCTGTCGCGCGCCGCTGCCGAGTTCGCGCCGCACGACGTCGCGTTCTACCTGCGCGACCTCGCGGCCTGCTTTCACACCTACTACGACAGCGAGCGCTTCCTCGTCGACGATGCGGAGCTCGCTGGTGCGCGCATGGCGTTGCTCACGGCGACCGCGCGCGTGCTCAGGAATGCGCTGGCCGTGCTGGGGGTCTCTGCCCCCGAGTCGATGCAGCGCGAAGCCACCCCGGCCGGTGCGGCGCTCGCCGCGGGAGCGAACGTTTGAAGAACATGCAGCGCGGCGGCTTCGCCATCGGCGTCGTGGTGGGACTGCTGGCGGGGCTGGTGCTGGCGCTCGGCGTGGCGCTCTACATTGCCAAGGTGCCGGTGCCCTTCGTGAACAAGGTGCCGGGCCGCACGGCCGAGCAGGACAACGCCGAAGCGGAGCGCAACCGCAGCTGGGACCCCAACGGGCCGCTCGGGGGCCGTGCAGCGGCGCGCGGCGGCGCCCCGGCCAGTGCCAACAGCGGTGTCGTCGTGCCGGCGCCCGGCGTCGCTCCCGTCCTGCCGCCGCCGACCGGCACCGCCACGGGCCCTGTCGACACGCCGGCCGCCACCCCGCCTGCGCGCGCCGCGTCGGGTGCGGCGCGCGATCCGGCGGCCATCCTTTCCGGGGCGCCGGTGTCGCCGCCGGGAGCTTCCGTGCCGCAGCGGTCCACCGCGGCCGGGGGTGAACCGTTCGTGTTCTTCGTGCAGGCCGGGGCCTACACGCGAAACGAAGATGCCGAACAACAGCGCGCCAGGCTGGCCCTCATGGGGCAGGTGGCCAACATCAGCGAACGGGAACAGGCCGGTCGGGTCGTCTACCGGGTCCGCGTGGGTCCGTTCAAGACACGCGAGGATGCCGACGCCCTGCTCGTCAAGTTGCAGGCTGCGTCCGTCGACGCGCAGATCGTCCGCGTCGAGCGACCCTGAGTGCGGGCGGCTCGGCCCGCCGACCGTCACCTCTCACCTCTCTCTCTTTGAGTCCTGAAAGGATCACACATGTCCAACCGGCGCGACTTCTCTCGCCAGGTCCTCGCCGCCGGCGCGGTGCTCGCTGCGCCCAAGGCCCTGCTCGCGCAGGCCGGTGCTCCCGTCGAAGGGCAGCACTTCGTCAAGCTGTCGACGCCTGCTTCCGTCTCGCTGCCGACACCTGACAAGAAAGTCGATGTCGTCGAGTTCTTCTGGTATGGCTGCCCGCATTGCAACAACTTTGAGCCCATGCTCGAAGGCTGGGTCAAGCGGCTGGCTCCGGACGTGTCGTTCCGCCGCGTGCACGTCGGCTTTGGCGCCCAGCACCAGATCCACCAGAAGCTGCACTACGCGCTCGAGGAGATGGGCGTGCTGCCAACGATGCACCGCAAGGTCTTTGCCGCGATGCATGCGCCGAGCAACCGCCGCCAACTGATCTCCGACAGCGAGATCAAGGCCTTCGGCACCGAAAGCGGCATCGACGGTGCCAAGCTCGTCGAGACCATGAAGTCGTTCGGGGTCAACACCAAGGCGGCGCGCGCGCGCCAGCTCACCGACGCCTACAAGATCGACGGTGTGCCGGCGCTCGGGGTGCAGGGGCGTTGGTACACGTCCGGCAGTCTCGCGGGATCGCTGGAGCGCATGGTGTCCGTGGCCGACTTCCTGATCGGCCGCGCCCGCGGCTGATCGGGACCGCCCCTACCGCCCCCACCGCCCCCACCGGCACCGCCGGCACCGCCGGCACCGCCGGCGCCCTGCGGGTCTGGGTCGGCCTTGCCCGCCGCGGGCGGCCCCTTAAACCCTGCGGCGTGAGGTACGCCTCGTCCGGAATCCCGCGGTGTGTCACCAGCCAAGTCTAGAATGGCATGCAACTTGCGTGCCATTTGATGATCCCCCCCCGAATCTCCTGGTTTCTGCCCAGTGCCGCGGCACTGGCCACCGCCGTCCTGGCGACACTGGGCTTCTGGCCCCTCGCCCATGCGGAACGGGCTGATCGCAGCAAGCCCATGGTGGTGGAGGCCGACCGCCCGGGCACGGTGGACCTGCAGCGCCAGGTCGTGGTCTTCAACGGCAACGTCGTCATTTCCCAGGGCACCATGGTGCTGCGCGCGGATCGGGTGGAGATGCGCGAGACGCCGGATGGCTTTCGCGCCGCCACCGCCATCGGCGGCAGCGGCCGCCAGGCGAGTTGGCGCCAGCGCCGCGACGGCAGTGGTGAGGAGCTGGTCGAGGGCGTCGCCGATCGCATCGAATTCGATGGCAAGGCCGACACCCTGCGCTTCATGGGCAACGGCTCCGTGCGCCGCATGCGCGCCGGCACGGTGGCCGACGAGATCACTGGTGCCACCATCGTCTGGGACAACCTGGCCGAGGTCTTCCGTGTCGAGGGCGGTGCAGCCACCGCCGCCAACCCGACCGGCCGCGTGCGGGTGGTGTTGAGTCCGCGCGCCGAACCGGCCGCAGGTGCAGCATCCGGTGCGGCGTCCGGTCCGGCGGTTGATGGCGCCACGGCGCCGCTCGCGCCCAGCCGCGGGCTCGGCGGGGACCGGCGTTGAGCGCCGAACGACTCCCGGCCGGGCTGCCGCTGCCCGGCGCGGCCGGCGTTGCCACTGCCGCCGTGACGCGCAGCCGCCTCGAAGCCGAGCACTTGCAGAAGCGCTACGGCGCGCGCACGGTGGTCAAGGACGTGCACCTCTCCGTCGCCGCAGGCGAGGTCGTCGGCCTGCTCGGCCCCAACGGCGCCGGCAAGACCACCACCTTCTACATGGTGGTCGGGCTCGTGCGGGCCGACGAAGGGGAGATCCGCATCGACGGCAAGCCGGTGCAGACGCTGCCCATCCACCAGCGCTCGCGCCTGGGCCTGTCGTACCTGCCGCAGGAGGCGTCGATCTTCCGCAAGCTCACGGTGGCGGAGAACATCCGCGCCGTGCTCGAGTTGCAGCGCGGGCCTGACGGCCGCGCCCTACCCGGCCGGCGCATCGACGAACTGCTCGACAAACTGCTCGCCGACCTCTCGATCGAGAAGCTGCGCGATTCGCCAGCGCCGGCGCTTTCGGGCGGAGAGCGGCGCCGCGTGGAGATCGCGCGTGCACTCGCAACGCAGCCGCGCTTCATCCTGCTTGACGAGCCTTTCGCCGGCGTCGACCCGATCGCCGTCATCGAGATCCAGCGCATCATCGGTTTTCTGCGCGCGCGCGGCATCGGCGTGCTTATCACCGACCACAACGTGCGCGAGACGCTGGGCATCTGCGACCGCGCCTACATCATCAGCGAAGGCAGCGTGCTCGCCGAAGGCACGCCCGCCGAGATCGTGGCCAACGCCGATGTGCGCAAGGTCTACCTCGGCGAACACTTCAAGATGTGACCGCAGGGATCCTTGAGTGAAACCCACCCTGCAAGTCCGGCTCTCGCAGCACCTGGCCCTCACGCCGCAGCTGCAGCAGTCGATCCGCCTGCTGCAGCTGTCGACGCTGGAACTGCACCAGGAAGTCGGCCAGATGCTCGAGCAGAACCCGTTCCTCGATGTCGAGGAGGACAGCCCGAGCCCCTTCGAGACACCGCTGGACCGGCCGCCTGCCGACGCCGCGCCCGCCGACCGCATCGACGAGCCCAGCGACAGCGCCGAGCGCGGCGACGGCGCCGAGGCCATCGGCGAGATGCGGGCCGACGACTTCGGCACCCCGGGCCGCGACGACTGGGAGAACGGCACCGAAGGCGACGACTTCGACGGCATCCGCGAGACGCCCGGCCGCGTGCAGCGCGATGGCGGCGGCGACGACGACGGCGAGATGCCCGAGCGGCGTGGTGCCGACATCTCGCTCACCGAACACCTGCGCCGCCAGGCCATCTCGATGCGCCTCTCGGCCGAGGACCGCGTGGCCTTGCTGGTGCTGATCGAGTCGCTGGACGGCGACGGCTACCTGGCCGACCCGCTGGAGGAGATCGGCGCTCGCCTGCTCGAGATGGGGGCCGCGGCCTTGGCGACCCAGGAGGTCCAGGCGGCCCCTCCCGCCAACGGCCGCGATGCGGCCGCCGACGGCGATGCGGCCGATGCACCGAGTGCCGCCGAGGCCATGCAGGACCGGCTGCGATGCGCCCTGCGCTGGCTGCAGAGCCTGGACCCGCCGGGCGTGGGCGCGCGCGACCTCGGCGAGTGCCTGGCGCTGCAGCTGCGGCACCACCCGCGCGGCCCGGCACGCAGCCTGGCGCTACGCATCGCGCAGAACTATCTCGAGCTGCTGGCCAAGCGCGACATCCGGCGCCTCATGTCGCTCACCGGCGCCACCGAGGAACTCGTGCGCGAAGCGCAGGCGCTCATCGTCGCCTGCGAACCCAAGCCCGGGCGGCCGTTCTCCGACGCCGAGGCCAACATCGTCGTGCCCGATGTCATCGTGCGCAAGTCCGGCCGCGGCCTCGCCGTCGCGCTCAACCCCGACGTCATGCCCAAGCTGCGCATCAACGACCTCTATGCGCAGGCCGCGCGCGCGCAACGCGGGGCCAATGGCAACCCGGGCCTCTCGGCGCGGCTGCAGGAGGCGCGCTGGTTCGTGAAGAACGTGCAGCAGCGCTTCGACACCATCCTGCGCGTGAGCCGTGCCATCGTCGAGCGCCAGCGCGCCTTCTTCACGCACGGCGCCATCGCCATGAAGCCGCTCGTGCTGCGCGAGATCGCCGACGAGCTCGGGCTGCACGAGAGCACCATCTCGCGCGTCACGACGGCCAAGTACATGGCCACGCCGCAGGGCACCTTCGAGCTCAAGTACTTCTTCGGCAGCTCGCTCAACACCGAAGCGGGCGGCAACGCCAGCTCCACCGCAGTGCGTGCGCTGATCCAACGCTTCGTTGCCGCCGAGGATGCGGCCAAGCCGCTGTCTGACAGCCAGATCAGCCAGATGCTCGAGGAGCAGGGCATCCAGGTCGCGCGGCGCACGGTGGCCAAGTACCGCGAAGCGCTGAAGATCGCCCCCGCGGCGTTGCGGAAGTCGATGTGACGCAGCCCAGGGCCACGGCGGCGCAGGCGTCCGCCGCAGCCGCCGTCACCTTGTTCCTGCCTTGCCCGCAAGGGGTGGAGGGGCTGCTCGTCGACGAGGTGCGCGGCCTGCTCGGGCCCGATGCCCTGGTCGAAGCCGGTCGCGGCGGCGCTTTCGCGACCGGCGACTCCCTGGCGGCGATGCGGCTCAACCTCGAGAGCCGGCTCGCGACGCGCGTGCTCTGGCCGCTGGCTGAGGGGCCGTACCGCGACGAGTTGGACCTCTACGCGCTGGCGC
>JAEUPE010000063.1 GCA_016790435.1 Rubrivivax sp.
TGCACGCGCTGCGTGCGCTTCGGCCAGGAGGTGGCCGGGGTGATGGAGCTCGGCATGATCCACCGCGGCGAGCACAGCGAGATCACCACCGTCACCGGCGGCACCGTCGACAGCGAGCTCTCGGGCAACATGATCGACATCTGCCCGGTCGGCGCGCTGACGAGCAAGCCCTTCCGTTACAGCGCGCGCACCTGGGAGCTCTCCCGCCGCAAGACGGTGAGCCCGCACGACAGCGTCGGCGCCAACCTCATCGCCCAGGTCAAGGGCGCGCAGGTGATGCGCGTCGTGCCGCTCGAGAACGAAGAAGTCAACGAGTGCTGGATCGCCGACCGCGACCGCTTCTCCTACGAGGCGCTCAACGGCGACCGCCGGCTGAAGCAACCGCAGATCAAGCAGGGCGGTGAATGGAAGCCGGTGGACTGGACCACCGCGCTCAACTACGTCGCCGACGGCCTGAAGCGGGTGAAGTCCGAGTTCGGCACCGCAGGCATCGGCGCGCTGGCCCACCCGACCTCCACCACCGAAGAGCTGCACCTGCTGGCCAGGCTGATGCGCGGTTTCGGCACCGAGAGCATCGACCATCGCTTGCGCCATGCCGATTTCTCCAACGCGGCGCCGGCGGGCAGCGCGCGTTGGCTCGGCACGTCGATCGCCTCGTTGTCGAAGCTCGACCGGGCCTTCATCGTCGGCAGTTTCCTGCGCAAGGACCATCCGCTGCTGGCGCAGCGCCTCCGGCAGGCGGCGCGCCACGGTGCGCAGGTGGCGAGCCTGCACGCGCTGGTCGACGACTGGGCGCTGCCCGTGGCCGTACGGCTGCAGGCCGTGCCCTCGGCGTGGGCGGCGCAGTTGGCTGAAGTCGCCGCTGCAGTGGCCGCCGCGCAGGGCGTGGCCTCGCCGGTGGGCGCGACGCCAGGCGCCGAAGCCGAAGCGGTGGCGAAGCTGCTCCTCTCGGGCGAGCGCAAGGCCGTGCTGCTGGGCAACGCGGCTGCGCAGCACCCGCAGGCGGGCTTGCTGCTCGCGCTGGCGCATTGGATCGCCGAGCACACCGGTGCCAGCTGCGGTTACCTGGGCGAAAGCGGCAACAGCGTGGGCGCGCAGCTCGTGCGTGCCGCGCCCGGCCCGGGCGGCCTGAACGCCGGCCAGATGCTCTCGCAGCCGATGAAGGCGCTGCTCCTGCTGAACGTCGAAGCCGAGCTCGACGCGGCCGATGCCACCGCCGCGCGCAAGGCGCTCAAGGCCGGCGGGCTGGTCGTTTCGATGAGCCCGTTCAGCGACGCCAACACCGACATCGCCGATGTGATGCTGCCCATCGCGCCGTTCACCGAGACCGGCGGCAGCTTCGTCAATGCCGAGGGTCGCACGCAGGCCTTCCACGGCGTCGTCAAGCCGCTGGCCGACACGCGTCCGGGCTGGAAGGTGCTGCGCGTGCTCGGCAACCTGCTCGGCCTCGACGGCTTCAACCAGGAGACGGTCGAAGACGTGCGTGCCGAGGCGTTGGGCGACCCGGCTGCGCTGGGCGCGCGGCTCGACAACCGAAGCAGCGCCGCGCTGGCCGTGCCGGCCACGAAGCTGGCCGCTTCGGTCATGGACTGCGAACGCATCGCCGACGTGCCCCTCTACGCCACCGACGCCATCGTGCGCCGTGCACCGGCGCTGCAGCACACCGCCGACGCGGCCGCGCCGGCGATCGGCATCAACACGCCGCTGTGGGGTGCCCTGCGCCTGAAGGACAAGGTGCTCATCAGCGCCGGCGAGACCACCGCGCTGATGGAAGCGCGCGAGGACAAGTCGCTTGCCGTGGGCGTGGTGCGCATTCCCGCCGGCCACCCGGCGATGGCCGCGCTGGGCCCGATGTTCGGGCCGGTGCGGATCGAAGCCGTCTGAGCCGGGGCGCGCGAGGAAGAACATGTTCGAACCCCTGCACCAGGTCGGCAACACCTATCTCGGCCCGACGCTCTGGCTCGTCGTGTGGAGCCTCGTCAAGATCGTCGCCGTCGTGCTGCCGCTGATGATCTGCGTCGCCTACCTCACGCTGTGGGAGCGCAAGGGCATCGGCTTCACGCAGATCCGCCTCGGCCCCAACCGCGTCGGCCCGTTCGGCCTGCTGCAACCCATCGCCGACGCGGTGAAGCTGATCTTCAAGGAGATCATCCGCCCCACCGCGGCGCAGAAGGGCCTCTTCTTCCTCGGCCCGGTGATGACGATCATGCCGGCGTTGGCCGCCTGGGCGGTGATTCCGTTCGGCCCGGACGTGGTGCTGGCCAACGTCAACGCGGGCCTGCTGTTCCTGATGGCCATCACTTCGCTGGAGGTGTACGGCGTCATCATCGCCGGCTGGGCCAGCAACTCGAAGTACGCCTTCCTGGGCGCGCTGCGCGCTTCGGCCCAGATGGTGAGCTACGAGATCGCGATGGGTTTCGCGCTCGTCGTGGTGCTGATGGTCTCGGCCAGCATGAACCTGGGCGAGATCGTCGCGCGCCAGGGCAAGGGCACGTTCGCCGACATGGGTCTGGGCATCCTGTCGTGGAACTGGCTGCCGCTGCTGCCCATTTTCCTCGTCTACTTCATCGCCGGCCTCGCCGAGACCAACCGCCACCCGTTCGACGTGGTCGAGGGCGAGAGCGAGATCGTCGCCGGCCACATGATCGAATACTCGGGCATGAGCTTCGCGATGTTCTTCCTCGCGGAGTACGCCAACATGATTTTGGTCAGCACCATCTGCGTGCTGATGTTCCTCGGTGGCTGGCTGTCGCCGTTCGGCTTCCTCGACTTCATCCCGGGCTGGATCTGGCTGGCCGTAAAGGTCTTCGTCGTCGTCACGATGTTCCTGTGGGTGCGCGCCACCTTCCCCCGCTACCGCTACGACCAGATCATGCGCCTGGGCTGGAAGATCTTCATTCCCGTGACGCTGATCTGGCTCGTCGTCGTGGGTCTGTGGATCCAGTCGCCGTTCAATATCTGGAAACCTTGACATGGCTACCCTGACCGCGCTCAAGGACGTGCTGTCGAGCTTCATGCTGCTCGAGCTGTGGAAGGGCATGGCGCTCACCGGCCGGCACTTCCTGGCCAAGAACATCACCATCCAGTTCCCCGAGGAGAAGACGCCGCTGAGCCCGCGCTTCCGCGGACTGCACGCCTTGCGCCGCTACGAAAACGGCGAGGAGCGCTGCATTGCCTGCAAGCTGTGCGAGGCGGTGTGCCCGGCGCTGGCCATCACCATCGAGAGCGACGTGCGCGACGACGGCACGCGCCGCACCAAGCGCTACGACATCGACCTCACGAAGTGCATCTTCTGCGGCTTCTGCGAGGAGAGCTGCCCGGTGGACAGCATCGTCGAGACGCACCACTTCGAGTACCACGGCGAGAAGCGCGGCGACCTCTACTTCACCAAGGACATGTTGCTCGCGGTGGGCGACCGCTACGAGGCCGAAATCGCCGAGCGCCGCAAGGCCGACGCGCCCTATCGCTGAGGCGCCGCCCGTCGCAGACAACAACAAGACCGTCGATGGATACCACCTTCGCCCTGTTCTGCGTCTTCTCGGCCGTGCTGCTGGTGGCCGCCTTCTGCGTCATCACGGCGAGAAACACCGTGCACGCGGCGCTGTACCTCGTGCTCTCCTTCTTCAGCGCCTCGTGCCTGTGGATGCTGCTGAAGGCCGAATTCCTCGCCATCACGCTCGTGCTCGTCTACGTCGGCGCGGTGATGGTGCTGTTCCTCTTCGTCGTGATGATGCTCGACGTCAACACCGACGGGCTGCGCGAGGGCTTCTGGAAGCACCTGCCGCTGGCCGGCCTGGTCGGCGCCGTCATCGCGCTCGAGATGGCGCTCGTGCTGATGCGCGGCTTCAGCGTGCAGAACGCGCCCGTGCCGCCGGCCAAGGATGTCGAGATGGGCAACACCAGGCTGCTCGGCATCGAGATCTACACCGACTACCTGTACCCGCTGCAGATCGCGGCGGTGCTGCTGCTGGTGGCCATCATTGCTGCCATCGCGCTCACGCTGCGCGCGCGCAAGGACAGCCGGCACATGGATCCGTCGGAGCAGGTGCGCGTGAAGAAGGCCGACCGCATCCGCCTCGTGAAGCTCGCGCCGACCATCGAGAAGGCCTCGGAGCCGCCCGCGGCAGCGGGAGAGGGGGGCAAGGCATGACGCTCGGTCCCCTCACCCTCGGCCACTACCTCTCGCTCGGCGGCATCCTGTTCGCTCTGTCGGTCATCGGCATCTTCCTCAACCGGCGCAACCTCATCGTGCTGCTGATGGCGATCGAGCTGATGCTGCTCGCCGTCAATCTGAACTTCGTCGCCTTCTCGCACTATCTGGGCGACATGGCCGGTCAGGTCTTCGTGTTCTTCATCCTCACCGTGGCGGCCGCCGAGTCGGCCATCGGCCTCGCGATCCTGGTGGTGCTCTTCCGCAACCGCGCCTCGATCAATGTCGAAGAGCTCGACGACCTCAAGGGCTGAGCCCTGATCCCCCGCCTTCACTGACCCATGGCTTCCACCCTCTCCCAAGGCCTGCTGCTCACGGTGCCGTTGGCCCCGCTCGCCGGCTCGCTGATCGCCGGCTTCGCCGGCAAGGCGGTCGGCCGCCGTGGTGCGCACTGGGCGACCATCCTCGGCGTGACGATCTCGTTCATCGTGTCGGCGATGGTGCTGATGCAGGTGGTGGACGGCGCCCGCTTCAACGCCACCGTCTACGAGTGGATGGTGGTCGGCAAGCTCGTCATGGAGGTCGGCTTCCTCGTCGACGGCCTGACGGCGATGATGATGGTCGTCGTCACATTCGTCAGCCTCATGGTGCACATCTACACCATCGGCTACATGGAAGAGGACCCGGGCTACCAGCGCTTCTTCTCGTACATCAGCCTGTTCACCTTCTCGATGCTGATGCTCGTGATGAGCAACAACTTCCTGCAGCTGTTCTTCGGCTGGGAGGCGGTGGGCCTCGTGAGTTACCTGCTCATCGGCTTCTGGTTCAAGCGGCCGACGGCGATCTTCGCCAACATGAAGGCGTTCCTCGTCAACCGGGTCGGCGACTTCGGCTTCATCCTCGGCATCGGCCTGCTGCTCGCCTACAGCGGCAGCCTGAACTACGGCGAGGTCTTCGCCAAGGCCGGTGAGCTCGCCAAGCTCACCTTCCCTGGCAGCGACTGGGGCCTGCTCACGGTGGCCTGCGTCTGCCTGTTCATCGGCGCGATGGGCAAGAGCGCGCAGTTCCCGCTGCACGTGTGGCTGCCCGACTCCATGGAGGGCCCGACACCCATCTCGGCGCTGATCCACGCGGCGACGATGGTGACGGCCGGCATCTTCATGGTCGCGCGCATGAGCCCGCTGTTCGAACTGTCGGACACGGCACTCAACTTCGTGCTCGTCATCGGCGCCATCACGGCGCTCTTCATGGGCTTCCTGGGCATCATCCAGAACGACATCAAGCGCGTCGTCGCGTACTCCACGTTGAGCCAGCTTGGCTACATGACGGTGGCGCTCGGTGCCTCGGCCTACAGCGTGGCCGTGTTCCACCTGATGACGCACGCCTTCTTCAAGGCGCTGCTGTTCCTGGCCGCCGGCAGCGTGATCATCGGCATGCACCACGACCAGGACATCCGCCACATGGGGGGCCTGCGCAAGTACATGCCCATCACCTGGATCACCTCGCTGCTGGGCTCGCTGGCGCTGATCGGCACGCCGTTCTTCGCCGGCTTCTACAGCAAGGACAGCATCATCGAGGCGGTGCACGCGAGCACGCTGCCCGGCGCCGGCTTCGCGGTCTTCGCCGTGACGGCGGGCGTCTTCGTCACCGCCTTCTATTCGTTCCGCATGTACTTCCTCGTCTTCCACGGCGAGGAACGTTTCGGCAAGGCGCATGAAGCGCACGGCCATGCAGACACGCACGGCGAAGCCCATGCCGACGCGCACGCCGACGATCATGCGCATGGCAAGGCAGATGGCCACGCGGACGACCACGCCGAGGAGCACCACGGCCTGGCGCCCGGCCAGAAGCCGCACGAGTCGCCATGGGTCGTGACCGTGCCGCTGGTGCTGCTGGCGGTGCCCTCGGTCGTGATCGGCTTCCTCACGATCCAGCCGATGCTCTTCGGCGACTTCTTCAAGGGCGCCATCGTCACTGACATCGCCCGCCACCCGGCGATGAAGGAACTGGCCTCGCACTTCCACAGCGCCGCCGGCATGGCCGCCCACGCGCTGCAGACGGTCCCGTTCTGGCTGGCCGCCGCGGGCGTGTTCACCGCCTGGCTCTTCTATCTCAAGGCCCCGGCCATCCCGGCCGCGCTCGACCGCGTGCTGAAGCCGCTGCGCACGGTGCTTGAGAACAAGTACTACATGGACTGGTTCAACGAGCACGTGCTCGCTGCCGGCGCGCGCCTGCTCGGCCAGGGCCTGTGGAAGGGCGGCGATCAGGCGGTCATCGACGGCGTGCTCATCGATGGCTCGGCGCGCGCGGTGGGCGGCTTCGCCGGCGTGATGCGCACGTGGCAGACCGGTCGGCTCTACCAGTACGCGCTGGTCATGCTGCTCGGCATCTTCGCCCTGCTCACGTGGCAGCTCTGGCCCTTCCTCAGCACGCAGATCCGCTGAGGCGCTCGCAGGCCCCTGCCCCTACAGAAGAACTAGAGAGAGAACGACGATGGGTTTGCTCAGCATCGCGATCTGGCTGCCGATCGCCTTCGGTGTGCTGCTGCTCGCCGTGGGACGCGACCAGAACGCGGGCACGGTGCGCGCGCTGGCGCTGGTGGGGTCCCTGGCGTCCCTGGCCGTCACCATTCCGCTCATCAGCGGCTTCAACACCGGCACGGCGGCAATGCAGTTCGTCGAGAAGCTGGGCTGGATCGCGCGCTTCAACGTGCACTACCACCTGGGCGTCGACGGCCTGTCGATGTGGTTCGTGCCACTGACGGCCTTCATCACCGTCATCGTCGTCATCGCCGGCTGGGAGGTCATCACCGACCGCGTGGCGCAGTACTACGGCGCCTTCCTCATCCTCTCCGGCCTCATGGTGGGCGTGTTCGCGGCGCTCGACGGCCTGCTCTTCTACGTCTTCTTCGAGGCGACCCTCATTCCGATGTACATCATCATCGGCGTCTGGGGCGGGCCGCGGCGCGTCTACGCGGCGTTCAAGTTCTTCCTGTACACGCTGCTCGGCTCCCTGCTGATGCTGGTGGCGCTCGTCTTCCTGTACTTCAAGAGCGGCGGCAGCTTCGACATCCTCACCTGGCACAAGCTGCCGCTGTCGCTGCACACGCAGGCGCTGCTCTTCTTCGCTTTCCTGGCCGCGTTCTCGGTGAAGGTGCCGATGTGGCCGGTGCACACCTGGCTGCCCGATGCGCACGTCGAGGCGCCCACCGGCGGCTCGGTGGTGCTGGCGGCCATCATGCTGAAGCTGGGCGCCTACGGCTTCCTGCGCTTCTCGATGCCGATCGCCCCCGACGCCGCGCGCACCTACGACTGGGTGATCATCGCGCTGTCGATCATCGCCGTCGTCTACATCGGCCTCGTGGCCATGGTGCAGTTCGACATGAAGAAGCTCGTCGCCTACAGCTCGGTGGCGCACATGGGCTTCGTGACGCT
>JAEUPE010000089.1 GCA_016790435.1 Rubrivivax sp.
ACATGCTCGTCATGCGCCCGGCCGACGCGGTGGAAGCCGCCGAGTGCTGGGAGGTGGCGCTCGAGCATCGCAGCGGGCCGGTGTCGCTGGTGTTCGCGCGGCAGGCGCTGCCGCTGGTGCGCGGGGCGATGCGGCTCGCCGACGGCGATGGTGAAGCGGACGCCGAGAGGGCGGAGCGGGCCGAGAAGGCTGGACTGGCAGTGCAGTCCGAGAACCTCTCTCGCCGCGGCGCCTACGTGCTGGCCGAAGCCACAGGCGGGCCGCGCCAAGTGACGCTTCTCGCCACTGGCTCCGAGGTCGCTCTGGCGCTGGCAGCAGGCGCGCAACTGCAATCCCAGGGTGTGCCCACGGCCGTGGTCTCCATGCCTTGCTGGGAGCGCTTCGAGGCCCAGGACGACACTTACCGCCGCGCGGTGCTTGGCCCCGGCACGGCGCGCGTCGGCATCGAGGCCGCCCTGCGCTTCGGCTGGGACCGCTGGCTCGGAGACGCCGGCGGCTTCGTCGGCATGCGCGGCTTTGGCGCCTCCGGCCCGGCCGACGTGCTGTACCGCCACTTCGGCATCACCGTCGAGGCCATCGTCGCCGAGGCCCTTGCCGCCGCGAGCCGCTGCCGCGAGATGGCGACACGCCACAACTCCGCCCTTCACTGATCCGGCCCACCGAGGGCCCCACGACACCACCACCGCCCACCACCATGCTGCTCCAAGACCGCACCGTCCTCATCACCGGCGCCGCCAGCCCGCGCGGCCTCGGCCTCGCCTGCGCCAAGCTTTTCGCCGAACATGGCGCGAAGGTCCAGATCTCCGACCTCTCGGCCGAGGCGGCCGCCGCAGCCGTCGCCACGCTGCCCGGCAGCGGCCACCACGGCGCGCGCTGCGACGTGACGAAGCGCGCCGACTGCGACGCCATCGCCGCGCAGGCCCTCGCGGCCTGGGGCCGCATCGACGTGCTCGTCAACATCGCCGGCATCACCAGCCCGCAGCGGCTGATGGAGGTGGACGACGCCACCTACGACCGCATCTTCGACATCAACATGCGCGGCACGCTGTACATGACGCAAGCCGTGGTACCGCAGATGCGCAAGCAGAAGCGCGGCGCCATCGTCAACCTCAGCAGCGTCAGCGCGCAGCGCGGCGGCGGTGTCTTCGGCGGCAGCCACTACTCGGCGGCCAAGGGCGCCGTGCTCGGCTACACCAAGGCCACGGCGCGCGAGCTGGGGCCGGACAACATCCGCGTCAACGCCATCTGCCCGAGCTACATCGCCACCGACATCGCGGGCGACCTGATGACGCCCGAGCGCATGCAGCAAATCATCGCCAGCGTGCCGATGGGCCGCGTCGGCCAGGCACATGAGGTGGCGGGCTGCGCCCTCTTCCTCGCCTCCGACCTCTCGAGCTACGTCACCGGGAGCGAGATCGACATCAACGGCGGCAGCCATATCCATTGACGCACTGACCCACTGACCGACTGACCGACTGACCGACCATTCGACATGAAAGCGGACCGGCCATGAAGACGATCCTCACCTCCATCGCCCTCTTCGGCGCCGGCGGCAAGATGGGCGCACGCCTGGCCCGCAACCTGCAAGGCAGCCGCTTTGCCGTGCGCCACGTGGAGCCCGGCGCGGCCGGCCGCGAGCGGCTGAAGGCCGAACTCGGCGTCGACTGCATCGAGCCCGAGGCGGCAGTGCGCGGCGCCGAGGTGGTGATCCTGGCCGTGCCCGACACGCTCATCGGCAAGATCGCGGCTCAAATCGCTCCGTGGCTGGCGCCCGGCACCATGGTCATCACGCTCGACGCGGCCGCGCCCTTCGCGGGCCACCTGCCGGAGCGCGCCGACCTCACCTACTTCGTCACCCACCCCTGCCACCCGTCGATATTCAACCCGCAGGTGCACACCGGGCCCGACTACTTCGGCGGCGTGAAGGCCGAGCAGGCCATCGTGAGCGCGCTGATGCAAGGGCCGGCGAGCGCCTTCGACCTTGGCGAGGAGATCGCGAAGATCATCTACCAGCCGGTCTCGCGCGCGCACCGCGTGAGCGTGGAGCAGATGGCGCTGCTGGAGCCGGGCCTCTCGGAAACCGTGTGCGCCACGCTGCTGGACACCATGCGCGAGGCGCTCGACGAGGTGGTGGCGCGCGGCGTGCCCGAGGAGGCGGCGCGCGACTTCCTGCTCGGCCACATCACCATCCTCTCGGCCGTGATCTTCAAGCAGATCCCCGGCCAGTTCTCCGACGCCTGCAACAAGGCCATCACCTTCGGCAAGCCGCGCCTGCTGCGCGACGACTGGAAGCACGTCTTCGATCGCGCCGAGATCGCCGAGAGCATCCGCCGCATCACCTGAGGCGCCTCGGCCCGTCGCCGGGCGCGACGCACACCGGCGCGAGGCCGGGCAGTGCGTCCGCGCACGCGCCGCTCGCTCCACGGCCGCGCCTCACCGGGCTTGCCCCGGTGCCGGGCCGCCCGGCGCGCGAGCTATGCTGCCGGCCCGTGCCGGGCCCGCCGGCACCCACCGGAGGAGAACCATGAGCGCCACCAAGTTCCTGCTCGACGAGAGCAAGATGCCCCGTGCCTGGTACAACATCCAGGCCGACCTGCCCAAGCCCGCGCCAGCCGTGCTGCACCCGGGCACGATGCAGCCGGTGGGTCCGGACGACCTGGCGCCGCTGTTCCCGATGGAGCTCATCGGGCAGGAGGTGAGCACCGAGCGAGAGATCGCGATCCCGGAGCCGATCCGCGAGGTCTACCGCCTCTGGCGCCCCTCGCCGCTCTTCCGCGCCCACCGGCTCGAGAAGGCGCTCGGTACGCCGGCCCGCATCTACTACAAGTACGAAGGGGTGTCGCCGGCCGGCTCGCACCAGCCGAACCCGGCCGTCGCGCAGGCCTGGTACACCGCCCAGGCCGGCGTGAAGAAGACCGCCACCGAGACGGGTGCCGGCCAGTGGGGCTCGTCGCTCGCCTTCGCCGGTGCGCTCTTCGGCATCCAGGTCACCGTGTACCAGGTGCGCGTGTCCTACGACCAGAAACCGTATCGCCGCGCGCTGATGGAAACCTACGGCGCGCGCTGCGTCGCCTCGCCGTCCAACGAGACCAATGCAGGCCGCGCCATCCTGGCCAAGAACCCGGAGCACCCCGGCTCGCTCGGCATCGCCATCAGCGAGGCGGTAGAGGTGGCGGCGACAAACGACGACACCAAGTACGCGCTCGGCTCGGTGCTGAACCATGTGCTCATGCACCAGACCATCGTCGGCCAGGAAGCGATGCTGCAGATGGAAATGGCCGGCGACGACCCCGACGTGCTGGTGGGCTGCACCGGCGGCGGCAGCAACTTCGCCGGGCTCACGTTCCCGTTCCTCGGAGCCCAGCTGCGCGGCGGGCCGAAGGCGAAGCAGCGCCGCATCGTCGCCGTGGAGCCGGCCGCCTGCCCCTCGCTCACGCGCGGCAAGTACGCCTACGACTTCGGCGACACGGCGCACATGACGCCGCTCACCAAGATGCACACGCTCGGCTCGACCTTCACGCCGCCGGGCTTCCACGCCGGCGGCCTGCGTTACCACGGCATGGCGCCGCTCGTCAGCCACCTGAAGGAGCTGAACCTCATCGAGGCCGTGGCCTACCACCAGAACGCCTGCTTCGAGGCCGGCGTGATGTTCGCTCGCAGCGAAGGCATCGTCCCGGCGCCCGAGGCCAATCACGCGGTGAAAGGTGCCATCGAAGAAGCGCTGCGCTGCAAGCGCGAGGGCAAGAGCGAGGTGATCCTCTTCAACCTCTGCGGGCACGGCCACTTCGACATGACAGCCTACTCGGCCTTCGCTGCCGGCAAGCTCGTCGACCAGCCCTACGACGAGAAGGAGCTTGCGATGGCGCTGGCGGGGCTGCCGAGCGTGCCGGCGTGACCGCGTAAGGGCGTGAGGGCGGGGCCTCAGAGCGGCTGCGGGCGCGGCACGTCACCACGTTCGTAGAGCCGCTCGCGCACGTCCTTCTTCGCGATCTTGCCGTAGCCCGACTTCGGCAAGGCATCCCAGAAGAACACGTGCCGCGGCCAGCGGTACTTGGCGGTGCGTCCCTCCAGGTGCGCCAGCACCGCAGCCGCGTCGAGCGGGCCGGCGCCCTCACGCCGCACGACAACGGCCACGCCGACCTCGCCCCACTTCTCGTCGGGCACGCCGAGCACGGCCACCTCGGCGATGGCCGGGTGCGTGAGCAGCACCTCCTCCACCTCGCGCGGGTAGACGTTGCTGCCGCCCGAGATGTACATGTCCGACTCGCGGCCGGTGATGTAGACGAGGCCACGTTCGTCCATGCGGCCGAGGTCACCGGTGTGGAACCAGCCACCGCGCAGCGCCTTCTCGGTCGCCTCGGGGTTGGTGTGGTAGCCGGCGAACACGGCCGGGCCGCGGCAGCAGATCTCGCCCACCTCGCCGGGCGGCAGGCGGCGCATGTCGGCGTCGAAGATGGCCACTTCCATGCCGGTGCGTGGGCGGCCGCAGCTGCCGATGTGGGCGTTCGGGTCGTCGTCGTCGGCCGAGTGCATCTCGCGCGGCAGCACCGTGATGTTGCCCGTCACCTCGCCAAGGCCGAAGTACTGCACCATCACCTTGCCGAGCTTCTGCAAGGCGCGCTTCTGGTCGGCGCGGTACATCGGCGCGCCGGCGTAGATCATGTAGCGCAGCGATGAGTGATCGTGCGCGTCGACGGCCGGGTGCTCGACGAGCAGCTTGACGATCGTCGGCACCGTGAAGAGGTTGCTGACGCGATGGCGCTCGACGAGTTGCCAGAACACGTCGGGCTCCAGCTTCTCGCCAGGCATCAGCACCGTCGGCGCGCCGCGCGCCACGTTGAGCAGCATGTGGATGCCCGCGCCGTGCGACAGCGGCGCCACGGCGATGGAGACATCGCGTTCGTCGGTGCCCGGAATGAGGTCGGCAAGGTGGTTCGCCACCACGAAGGCCATCTGCCCGTGCGTGAGCACGCCGGCCTTGGACCGACCCGTGGTGCCGGAGGTGTAGAAGAACCACAGCGGATCGTCGGCTGCGACGGTGGCCTCGGCCACCTCGGCGCCGGGCGGCGGCGCGTGGGCAGCAAGATGGGCGCCGATGAGCGCCTCGTAGGCGTGCGCGCCGGCCATGGCATCCGCCGCACCCGCACTGCCAATGAGCACCACATGCTTCAGCGTCGGCGTGGACGCGCGCACGGCATCGACGTGCGCCGGAGCGAACACCTGTTCGCAGATCATGACGCTCGCGCCGCTGCTGCTGCCGAGATACGCCACCTCCGGCGGCTCGAGCCGGAAGTTGGTGGGCACCCAGACGGCGCCGAGGCGGAAGGCGGCCCAGCAGCTCTCGAACATCGCCACGTTGTTGCGCGAGTGCACGAGGATCTTGTCGCCGGGGCCCACGCCCAGCGAGCGCAGCGCCGCGACGAGGGCGTCCACGCGGCGGTCGAGCTCGGCCCAGGTCCAGGTGCGCTCGCCGTGGATCAGCCCCGGGCGCTGCGGAAAGAGGCGGGCCGTCTGGCGCAGCAGCTGCGCCAGGTTCATCACTTGCGCGGCGTGCGCCATGGGTTCCCCCGGAGCGGCCCGCGTCAGATGGCCAGGCAGGTGAGGCCGCCGTCCACCGGCAGCGCCACGCCCGAGATGTAGCCGGCCGCGTCGCTGGCGAGGAACAGCGCCGCGTTGGCGATGTCCCAGCCCGTGCCCTGCCGCCCCATCGGCGTCTTGGCGGCGCGCGCCGCGCGCATCGCGTCGGCGCTCTCGTACTGGCTCACGATCTGCTGGTAGATGAGCGGCGTGTCCATCATGCCCGGCATGATGGCGTTGGCACGGATCCCCTGCTTCGCGTACTGCAGCGCCGTGCTCATGGTCAGCTGGTTCAGGCCGGCCTTGCTCGCCTGGTACGAAGGGTAAGGGTAGCTGTAGCGGATGGCGGCCACGGATGACACGTTGACGATGGCGCCCTTGCCACGTTTGAGCATGTGCGGCAGGCAGTGCTTGGTGGTGAGGAAGGCGCTCGTCAGGTTGATGTCGAGCACGCGCTTGAAGCTCTCCTCGGTCTCCTCGAGGATGCCGCCCATCACCGTGATGCCGACGTTGTTGTGCAGCACGTCGATGCGGCCGTGGCGCGCGGCCACGTCGTCGACCAGCGCCTTGATCTGTGCCGCGTTCGTGACATCGCAGGTGGCCGCTTCGACGCGCCCGCCCTCGCCGGCGATGATGGCGCGCGTCTCTTCGGCGGCGGCGGCGTTGATGTCGATGGCGACGACGATGGCGCCGGCGCGCGCGAAGGTGACTGCCGTGGCCTTGCCGTTGCCCCAGCCCGGCCCGGAAGAGCCGGCGCCGAACACGAGGGCGACGCGGTCCTTCAGCACCGGCGCAACGGGCACGCCTTCCGGGGCACGTTCGGGGGAAGTTCCGGGAGAAGTGTTTGCTGCGGTCATGGGAGTCATCTCACACCAAGCCAAGCCGGCACCGCGAGGCTCACGGCCGGCACGAAGGTCACCACGGCGAGCACGAACACGGCCGCGGCGAAGAAGGGCCACACCTCGCGCGTCACCTCGCGCTGCGGCGCGCCGGCGATCACGGAGACGATGGACAGGCTGATCGCCACCGGCGGCGTGATCAGCCCGAGCACGAGGTTCAGCGCCACGATCATCGAGAAGTGGTACGGATCGACGCCGAACTTGGCTGCGATCGGATAGAGCACGGGCGCGAGGATCACGAGCGCCGGCCCGTTCTCCATGAACGTGCCCACGAGCAGCAGCAGCACGTTGGCCGCGAGCAGGAAGATCCACGCCTGCCCTATGGTGGACAGCATCCACGCCGCCACCGCCTGCGGCACGCTCTGGTAGGCCAGCAGCCAGGCCACCACCTGCGCGCCGCCGAGCACGATCATGATGATCGCCGTGGCACGGCCGGTGCGCACGAGCGCCGCGCCGATGTGCGCCAGCGTCAGCTCGCGGTAGACGAAGCGCCCGACCACCAGCGCGTACAGCACCGCCATCGCCGAGCACTCGGTGACGTTGAAGATGCCGCTGCGGATGCCGACGAGAATGAACACCGGCATCATCAGCGCCCAGAACGAGGCGCGGAAGGTGCGCCCGATCTCCGCCCAGCCGGCACCCGAATGCACCGGGTAGCCGCGCCGCCGCGAGATGCCGTAGGCCACCGCCGCCATCGCCACGCTGTACAGGATGCCGGGCACGATGCCGGCGAGGAAGAGCTTGGTGATCGACAGGTTCGTGAGCACGCCGATCAACACGAAGGTGATCGAAGGAGGAATGATCGGCCCGACGATGTTGGCCGCGGCCGTGAGCGCGGCCGCGAAGCCGCGCGAGTAGCCCGCCTTGGCCATCGCCGGAATGAGCACGCGCCCGAGCGCGCTCGTGTCGGCCACCGCCGAGCCCGAGATGCCCGACATGAAGGTGGCCGATGCGACGTTCGACAGTGCCAAGCCGCCGCGGAAGCGGCCGACCAGCGAGTTGGCGAAGTCGAGCAGCCGCTGCGTCATGCCGCCGCTGTTCATCAGGTCGCCGGCGAGCAGGAAGAAAGGGATCGCCAGCAGCAGCAGGCTGTCGATGCCGCCCACCACCTGCTGCGGCACGGCCATGAGCGGGATGTCGCCCAGCCACACGATGGTGAGCGCGCCCGCCAGCAGCAGGCTGAACGCCACCGGCAGCGCCAGCAGCAGGCAGGC
>JAEUPE010000098.1 GCA_016790435.1 Rubrivivax sp.
AGACATCCTCGAGCTCCTGCCATGAACCAGAACCTGTCCATCACCGCGCTCATCCTGCAGGCAAGCCCCGTCGTGCAGGTGGTCATCGCCGGCCTGGCGCTCACCTCGCTGATGAGCTGGGCGGTCATCTTCGCCAAGCTCATCGGCCTGAAGCGCGTGCGCGGCGGCAACGAGGGCTTCGAGCGCGAGTTCTGGTCCGGCCGCAGCCTCACCGAGATGAACCAGGCCATCGGCAGCAAGCCGAGCACGGCACCGATGGAGCGCATCTTCGCCAGCGGCATGCGCGAGTTCCTGAAGCTGCGCGAAAAGCGGCTCGATGCAGGCGCGCAACTCGACGGCGCCCGCCGCGCCATGCGCGCCAGCTACCAGCGCGAGATCGACGTGGTGGAGAGCAACCTGAGCTTCCTCGCCTCGGTGGGCTCCGTCAGCCCCTATGTCGGGCTCTTCGGGACGGTGTGGGGGATCATGCATGCCTTCGTCAACTTCGGCACCCTGCAGCAGGTGACGCTGGCGAGCGTGGCGCCGGCCATCGCCGAGGCGCTCATCGCCACCGCCATCGGCCTCTTCGCCGCCATCCCGGCGGTCGTGGCCTACAACCGCCTGGCGCGCGACATCGATCGCATCGCCATCCAGCTCGAGACCTTCATCGAGGAGTTCACCAACATCCTGCAGCGCAACGCGGGCGGATCGCAGGCGTCGGCAACGACGCAGATCCACACCACCGTCGCACCTGGAGCGCGTTGATGCCCCCCTCGAGCTCACATCGTTCGCTGCCCCCAGCGCGCGCCTCGGTCGCTTCGGGCGACCAGCGGAGGGCGACATGCCGGCGGTGAGCGGGCGCGGCGGCGGCGGCCTCGGCGGCGCGCGGCGCCGGCGCAGCATCGGCGAGATCAACATGGTGCCGTTCATCGACGTCATGCTGGTGCTGCTCGTGATCTTCATGGTCACCGCGCCGCTCATCACCACCGGCGTCGTCGACCTGCCCTCGGTGGGCAAGAGCGCACAGCGGCCGACCAAGGTGATCGAGGTCATCGTCGGCGTCGACGAGCAACTGCGCCTCAAGGTCGACGGCGGCGAGCCCGCGCCGGCAACGCTGCGCGACCTCGTCGCCCGCGTGCGCCAGGGCCAGGGCGGCGACGCCGATGCGCCGGTGGTCATCAGCGCCGACCGCAACGTCAAGTACGAGGTCGTGGTGAAGGTGCTGGACACGCTGCAGCGCGCCGGCGTGCGCCGCGTCGGGCTGTCGGTCAAGCAGGCTTCGGGCTGATCCACTCCCCGAAGCGCCGATTCGACTCGCCCGACTGAACCGAACGCACGCGCGCCGATCACATCGAGTCCATGGACGCTGCCGCCCCGTCATCGAAATCGTTGCTGCCGCGCGACCCAGGTGGCACCGGCGCCGGCCTCGCCGTGTCGCTCGGTGTGCACGCCGCGCTCCTCGCCGCGCTGGCCGGGGTCGTGCAGTGGCGCACGCAGACGCCTTCGGTGGCTGCGGCCGAGTTGTGGTCGAGCGTGCCCGAGGTCGCGGCCGCGCCACCGGCACCCGCACCGGCACCTGTGGCCGCGCCGGCGCCCGTGCCCGCACCGGCCCCCCCGCCACCGCCCCCACCCGCCGTGGCCGCCCCCAAGCCGCCGGACATCGCCATCGAGCAGGCGGCGCGCCAGCGCGCCGAGCGCGAACGGCAGGAACGCGAACAGCGCGAACAACGCGACCGCCAGGAGCGGGAGCGCCGCGAGCGGCAGGAACGGCAGGAGCGCCAGGAGCGCGAACGGGCTGCCGCGCAGGAACGCCAGCAGGCCGCTGCCACCGAGCGCGCGCGCGAGGAACAGCTGCGCCGCATCACCCAGGCGGCCGGCACGGCCGGCGCTTCGCCCACGGGCACCGCCGCCCGCGATGCCGCGCCCTCGGCCAACTACCTCGGGCGCCTGGCCTCGCTGATCCGCAGCAACTCGGTCTTCACCGGCGAGGTGAGCGGCAACCCCGCGGCCGAGGTGGAGGTGCGCACGGCCGCCGGCGGCGCCATCCTCTCGCGGCGGCTCGTCAAGAGCAGCGGCAACACCGCCTGGGACGACGCAGTGTTGCGCGCCATCGACCGCACCGGCAAGCTGCCACCCGACACCGATGGCCGCGTGCCGCCGGTGCTCATCATCGCGTTCCGGCCGAAGGAATGACCTCGCCCGCTGCGCCTGCCGCACCGGCACCCGCCGGTGGTGCCGCAGGCACGCCGGTGGCCGACGTGCCGTGCTTCGTGTAGCGGTCCACGAAGCCGCGATCGAGCCGGTTCTTCCACCACCATACCCATCGCCCCTCGGCCGACCAGCCGCCCCAGCTCGCGATGGCGCGCCGCCGGCCGCAGGAGATCAGGTTCAGCGTCCGTTCCTGCGGCATGTGCCGCTTCAGCGGCGCGCCCGAGCAGAAGGCGCGCAGGTTGTTCAGCAGCGGCGGCCCGGCGCGCACCGCATACACGCCGCTGCGCGCATGCGGCGCATCGATGCGCGTGGCCACGTCGCCGGCGGCAAAGACCTCGGCATGCGAGCCGCTCTGCAACGTCGGCCCGGTGACGATGAAGCCGCGGCCATCGAGCGCCAGACCACTGCCGGCCAGCCAGTTCGGCGCTTCGCTGCCGGTGACCAGGACCGGCGCGTCGCAAGCCACGCGCGCCCCGGAGGCCAGCACGACCGCGTCGGCGCGGATCTCGACGCAGGCCTCGCGGAAGAGTGTCACGCGCGCACGATCGAGCGCCCGTTCGGCGCGCCTGGCCACTGCCTCCGGATAGCCGGCCAGCACGCGCTCGCCCCCCACCACCAGCGCCACGCGCCCCGGCTCGCCGCCGAGCCCGCCGAGCCGGAACTGCAGCGCCAGCGCCAGCTCGACGCCGGCCGAACCCCCGCCGATCACCACCACGTCGAGCGGCTGCCGCGCCGCGGCGTCGAGCATGTCGTCGATGTCGGCCAGGAAGTGCTCGATCGGCCGCACGAAGAGCGCGTGTTGCCGCGCCCCGGGCAGCCGCGCACGGTCCATCTCCGAACCCGTGTCGATGGACAGCACGTCGTAGCCCAGCACCTGGCCGTTGGCCAGCCGCACGAGCCGGCGTGCGGCGTCCAGCCCCACGGCCGCCGTTTCCAGCACGGCCACGCCGGCTTCCGCGGCCAGCGGCGCGAGCTGGATGGCCGCCTGCTCGGCCCGGTAGTGGCCGGCAACGACGCCCGGCACCATGCCCGAATACATCTGGCGCAGGAACGGCGTGATCAGCGTCACCTCGGCGGCGGCGAAGCGCTCGCGGCCCATCTCGCGCAGCACGTGCACGTGGGCATGGCCGCCGCCCAGAAGGAGAAGTCTCTTCACGGACCGAAGCGTAACCCGGCCACGTGGGCCACCGACGTGGCGCCCGTGTTGTCGGCATCGGCGGCCACGATGGCCGCCGCCAGCGGCGGCACTTCGGCGCTTTCGTCGCCGAACGTGCGCTGCCAATCGGCCGCCACGTCGCGATCCTCGTCGAACCAGCGGCCGGCCGCATCTTCCTGGTTGCGCAGGACGATGACTCGCACGCGCCGCGAGTAGGGGTTGGCCAGTGCGGCTTCACGGGCCTCGGCGTGGCCCCAGACCCAGCACAACGTGGCCGCGGGCAAGGCCTCGCCGGCGCGGCTGCGCGCCATGCGCAGCACCTGGCGCTCCATGAACGGCACCCGCTCGAGCGGCAAGTCGAAGGAGAGGCAGACCTTGGCCGCTGCATCGTCGCCTTCCTTGCGCGCCAAGTCGACGGCCGCGTTGGGCCGATCTAGGCGCCAACTCCAGCGCAGCCGCGCGGGCGCGAGCTGTCCAGGCAGGTCGAAGACCAGGTTGCCGTAAGAGGCCGAGGCGTCGAGCCGCACGGCCTCGCGTCCGTCGACTTCGGCGACGCCGTAGCGCGTGAGCGGCACCTTCTGCCGCGGCAGGCCGGCCACGCGCCAGCCCGGCCCGAGGCGCCGGCCTTCGGCCACCAAGGGCGTGGGCTGCGCCGACGCGCCCGCCGGCAGCGCCGACAGCATTCCTCCGAGCACCGCGGCCACGAGCACGCCGGCCCGCCCTCCGGCCCGCCCGCCAACCCGCAGGGTCAGGCGCAGCGCTTCACCCGCGGCGCCAGGCATGGAACTTCTCCACCCAGCGCAACACCCCTTGCGGCGCGTGCGCGCGCTTCCATTCACCGGCAGCGTACTTGTTCGCCTCGGCCAGCGTCGGGTAGGTGTGGATGGTGCCGAGGATCTTGTTGAGCCCCAGGCCATGCTTCATCGCGAGCACGTACTCGGCGAGCAGGTCGCCGGCGTGCACGCCGACGATCGTGACGCCGAGGATCCGGTCCTTGCCCGGCACCGTAAGCACCTTCACCCAGCCGTGCGCGGCGCTGTCGGCGATGGCGCGGTCGAGGTCGTCGATGCCGTACTTCGTCACCTCGTAGGCGACGCCCTTCTCCTTCGCCTCCTGCTCGTTGAGGCCGACACGCGCCACCTCGGGGTCGATGAAGGTCGCCCACGGGATGACCGAGTAATCGGCCTTGAACTTGCGGAAGGTGCCGAAGAGCCCGTTCACCGCCGCGTACCAGGCCTGGTGCGCCGCCGTGTGCGTGAACTGGTAGGGCCCCGCGACATCCCCCGCGGCGAGGATGTTGGGGTAGACCGTCTGCAGGTACTCGTCCGTGACCACCGTGCGCTGCGTCGGGATGCCGAGCTCTTCGAGCCCGAAGCCCTGCAGCCGCGCCACGCGTCCCACCGCACAGAGCAGCAGGTCGAAGCCGATGCGCTTCGTCGTGCCCGCCGCCTCCACCTCGATCCACTTCTCGCCGCCGGCCACCCCGCAGCGCAGCGCCTTGTGCCCCGTGAGCACGGCCACGCCGTCGGCCTCGAGCGCCTGCCGCGCGTAGGCCGAGACCTCCTCGTCCTCGCGGATCATGATGCGCGGCAACATCTCCACCTGCGTCACCTGCGAGCCGAGCCGCGCGAAGCTCTGCGCCAGCTCGCAGCCGATCGGCCCGCCGCCCAGCACGACCAGCCGCCTGGGCAATTCGCGCAGGTCCCACAATGTGTCGCTCGTGCGGTAGCCCACCTCGTCGAGGCCGGGCAGCGGCGGCACGAACGGTCGCGCGCCGGTGGCGATGACGATGCTGCGAGTGGACAGCACGCTCGTCTTGCCATCGTCCCCGGTGATCTGGACGTGCCAGGGGTCGAGGATCTTCGCCGTGCCGATCTGCACGTCGACCCCCAGCCCCGTGTAGCGCTCGACCGAGTCGTGCGGCTCGATCGCCTGCACGATGCCGGCCACGCGCTGCATCACCTGTGCGAAATCGAACTCGAACGAGGCCTTCGCGATGCCGTACTCGGCGCTGTGCCGCATCTGCCGCACGAGCGTGGCCGTCTTGATGAGCGCCTTGCTCGGCACGCAGCCGTAGTTGAGGCAGTCGCCGCCCATCTTGTGGCTCTCGACGAGCGTCACCTTCGCCTTCACCGCCGCCGCGATGTAGCTGGTCACCAGGCCCGCCGCACCGGCACCGATGACGACCATGTTGCGGTCGTAGCGGTTCGGCTTCTTGTCCGCCCACTTCGCATACACCCGCCGCGCCTTCACCGCATCGACGATCTTCTTGGCGATGAGCGGGAAGAGGCCGAGCAGCACGAAGCTCGCCAGCAGCCCCGGCGAGACGATGCCCGAAAGCGATTCGATCTTGGCCAGCTGCGTGCCCGCGTTCACGTACACCAGCGTGCCGGCGAACATGCCGAGCTGGCTCGCCCAGTAGAAGGTGCCGGCCTTCATCTTCGTCAGTCCCATCAGCAGGTTGATGACGAAGAAGGGGAAGATCGGTACCAGCCGCAGCGTGAAGAGGTAGAACGCGCCTTCGCGCTCGATGCCCTTGTCGACGTCGGCCAGCCGCGCGCCGAACTTGTCCTTGACGCTGTCGCGCAGCACGTAGCGCGAGACCAGCATCGCCAGCGTCGCGCCGATGCTCGAGGCGAAGGAAGCGAGCACCGTGCCCACGAGGAGCCCGAAGACGGCGCCAGCCAGCAAGGTCATCACCGTCGCCCCGGGCAACGACAGCGCTGTCACGGCCACGTAGACGAGGAAGAACAAGCCGGCCACGAGCAGCGGCCGCTGGGCGTACAGGGCCGCGAAATCAGCCTGCGCCCCCTTGATGTAGGCCAGGCTCAGGAACCGGCCGAGGTCGAACGCGAAGTACGCCGCCACCAGCGCCACGAGCAGTACCAGCAGCCACAGCTTTTTCGATTTCATGGGTCTCCTCGAACCGCATTGCCTCGGCAGTGGTCGTCGGCCGAAGGGCCGACGTTACACGCCGGGATGCGCCGGCGTCAGCGCTGCCCGAAGATCACCCAGCCCGCGACCAGCCGCGTGACGAGGGTGAGCGCACACAGCGCCGCGAAGCCATAGGCCCACCAAGCGAAGTGCTGCGGCACGAGGCACATGAGCGCGAAACACGCGATCGTCTCCGCCCCCTCGGTGAGCCCGCCCAGGTAGTAGAAGCCCTTGGACGGATAGCCGGTGCTCCGCAGGCCGCGCCTCTCGGCCAGCACGGCAAAGGCGAGAAAGCTCGAGCCGGTGCCGATGAAGGCCGCCAGCAACACCGCCGCCGGCAGCGCGTTGGCCGCGGGGTCGGCCACGGCGAACGCCAGCGGAATGCCGGCGTAGAAGAGGAAGTCGAGCGTGATGTCGAGGAAGGCACCGCGGTCGGTGGGCGCGGTCGCGCGGGCCAGCTCGCCGTCGAGCCCATCGGCCAGGCGCGACGCCCCGATCAGCGCCAGCCCGAGCAGCGGCTGCGCCAAGGCAATGGCCGCCGCTGCCGCGACCCCCAAGGCCAGACCACACAGCGTGACGGCGTCGGCGCTCACGCCGGCACTCGCCAGCCGACGCGCGGCCCGCTGCAGGGCCGGCTTCAGCAGGCCGAGCAGCGCACGGTCAAGCATCCCGAGTCCGGTGGCCCAGGGCGGCCGGCAAGGCCGATGCGGGCGGTGCCAGCCAGAGGCGCACGGCGAACCCTTGGTCGACCGAGAGCAGCTCGAGCCGGCCGCCATGCACGCGCGCCACGCGGTCGGCAAGCACCAAGCCCAGCCCGGTGAGCGCCTGCTCGGGCACGCCCAGCCCGGCATCCTCGCGCGCCAGCGCCTGGCGCAGGCGTTCCAGTCGTTCACCGCTGACGCCCGGCCCGTCGTCGGTGAGCGTGATGTGCTCGTCGTGCACCGACACGCGTACGTGGTGCGCCCCATGGCGCACGGCGTTGTCCAGCAGGTTCATCAGCGCGGCGGCGAGCAGGTCGCTGTCGGCCCGCGGCCTGGCCGCGGGGTTCACCAGGTCGACCGCCAGCCCCTCCAAAGGCACGCGTGCGAGCAACGCCTCCACGTCCACCGGCGCGCGCCGCAACTCGCCACTGCTGCGAAAGAGCGCGAGCAAGGCGCCGACGACCCGCGACAGGCGCGCCGTCGCCCCCCGCATGCGCGCCAGCCGCGCCTGCAACTCGCCAGCCGGCGCCTCGCGCTGCGCCACGGCCAGCTGCGCATCCAGGCCCGCCAGCGGCGTGCGCAACGCATGCGCGGCGTGGGCGCTGAACGCACGCTCGGCCGCGGCGTGCTCGGCCAGCCGGCGCCCCATTTCCTGCACGGCCTCGTGCACCGGCGCCAGCTCGCGCAGGGCCGGCGGCGGCAGGGCCGCATCGGCCTTCATCGGGTCGTAGCGAGCCAGCACCTGGCCGAGATCGGCGAGCGGCTGCGTTTCGCGGTCGAGGCGCCAGCGCAGCCAGATCAGGCCGGCAAGACTGACGACGATCGCCACCGCCATCGTGCCCAGGGCCACCTCGAGCGAGTCCTCGCTGCGTTCGCTGGCTTCCTGGCCGACGAGCAGCCAGCGGCCCTCGCCGAGGGCGCGCGCGTGCACACGCCAGCCGCCCGGGCCGTCCGAGAGGCCCGCCGTCAGGTGCTCGGTGAGCGGCCGCACGGGCGCCAGGGGCGAGTGCTGCAACACCCGGCCCTGCCCGTCGAGCAACTGCCAGGCGAAAGGCGTCTCGCCGCTCTTCCGCTTCTCGCCGCGCTTGCCGGGATCCATCGCATCCCGGGCGTCCCCGCCCGCGCCGGGCGCTGCGGCGCTCAACCCCGCGGGCGGCGCCGGATCACCCGCGCGCGGGTGCAGCACCACCGCCAGCGCCTCCGACGCCGCGACGAGGCCGTCATCGAGCAGCTCGAAGACTTCCTCCCGCACCCACAGCGCCAACACCACCGACGCCAGGGCCACCCAGGACAGCGCCAGCCAGAGGACGAAACGCGACAGCCGCTGCCGCAGCGACGGCACGGCGGGGTCGGACACGCCTTTCACCTGGGCCCCGCCACCCGGTAGCCCAGGCCACGCACCGTGTCGATGAGGTCCTTGCCGAGCTTGCGCCGCAGCGCCGAGACATGCACCTCGAGCGCATTGCTCTGCACATGCGCATCCAGGCCCAGCACGAGCCGGTCGAGTTCGGACTTGGTGACCACGCGGCCGGCCCGCCGCACGAGCGCCTCGAGCACCGCCCACTCGCGCGCGGTGAGCTCGACGCGCTCGCCTCCGGAGCCGCCGCTGCCGCCACCGTCGCCCGCGTTCTCCCCCTCCGGCACGCGCCAGACACCGCGGCCCGCGAGGTCGACCTGCACGCCGCCACCGAGGTCGACGCGCGGCGCCGACGTCGCCGCGCCCGTGCGCCGGAGCACGGCGCGCAGCCGGGCCAGCATCTCCTCGGGCGCGAACGGCTTGACGAGATAGTCGTCGGCGCCGCTGTCCAGGCCGCGGATGCGGTCGGCCAGCCGGTCGCGGGCGGTGAGCAGCAGCACCGGGCGCGCATCGCCTGCAGCACGGCGCGCCCGCACCCAGTCGACACCGGAGCCGTCCGGCAGCTGCCAGTCGACGAGCAGCGCATCGAACGGCTCGTCCTGCAGCCCATGCGCCGCCGAGAGCGTCGTGCACCACTCCACGACATGCCCCTCGGCCCGCAGAAAGTCGCGCAGGCCCTCGCCGAGCAGCGAATCGTCCTCGAGCAGCAGCAGGCGCATGGGGCCATTGTCCCTGCGACGGCCCGCGGCGGCGCTTCAGCGCAGCTTCAGCCTGGCCTAAGGTCCGCTTCAGGCCGCGTGACCAGACTCGGGGCATGCGCCCCACGACCGTTCGCGCCTGGAATCCCGAGCTCGTGCTGCTCGGCGCCAGTCTGTGCATGCTGCTCGTGGGCAACCGGCACTTTCTCGACTTGGCCCTCACAGGGCGACCGGTCAGCGAAGGGTCGACCTGGGTCTTCGGTGGGGCGCTCGTGCTGGCGCTCGTGGCCATCAACTTCCTGTTGCTTGCGCTGCTGGCCTGGGGACGCCTGTTCAAGCCGGCGGTCGTGGCGGTGCTGCTGCTGACGGCCGGGGCAGCGCACTTCATCAACAGCTTCGGCACCTTCATCGATCCCTCGATGCTGCGCAACGCGCTGCACACGCACTGGGGCGAGGCCAGCGAGCTCATCGGCCCACGCCTGGCCTCGTCGGTGCTGCTGGGCGCGGTGCTGCCGGCCTGGCTGCTGGCGCGGCTGCCGGTAATGCAGCGTTCGTGGCAGCGCACGCTCGCGATCCGCGGCGCCGCGGTCGTCGTCGGCCTGCTCGTGCTGGTGGGGGCGATCTGGGCCGCGTTCCAGCCGCTCGCCTCGCTCATGCGCAGCCAGCGCGACCTGCGCTACCTGGTGACGCCCGGCAACGTGCTGTGGTCGGCGAGTGCACTCGCGCGCCGTGCCAGCGCTGAACCCGCCGGCCCCCTCGAGGTCGTGGGAAGCGACGCGCAGGCCGGCCCGACGCTGATGCACCCGGTGCGTCCGCGCGTCGTGGTCCTGGTGGTGGGCGAGACCGCGCGCGCGGCCAATTGGGGGCTCGAGGGTTATGCGCGCCAGACGACCCCCCAGCTGGCCGCGCTGCCGCTGATGCCGTTCAAGGGCGTCACCAGTTGCGGCACCGACACCGAGTCCTCGCTGCCCTGCATGTTCGCCGCGGTCGGCCGGCGGCAGTACGACGAGCGGCGCATCCGTCGCAGCGAGAACCTGCTGCATGTGCTCTCGCGCGCCGGGGTGGCCGTGCATTGGCGCGACAACCAGTCGGGCTGCAAGGGCGTGTGCGACGGCTTCACGCAGGACACGGTGACTGCGCTGGCGCCACCCGGCGCTTGTGCCGACGGCCAATGCTTCGACGAGGGCCTGCTGCATGGCCTGGAGGCGCTGCTACCCGGTGCCTCGTCCGGCAAAGCGGGTGCCGCCGGTGTCCGCAGTGCCGGCGTTGCCGCGCGCGCCGGCGTCGGAGCCGCAAAGTTGATCGTCCTACACCAGCTGGGCAACCACGGCCCCGCTTACCACCGCCGCACGCCAGCGGCCTTCAAGCGCTTCCAGCCCGCCTGCGAGCAGGACGACCTGCGCCTGTGCGACACGCCGAGCATCGTCAACGCCTACGACAACGCGCTGCTTTACACCGACCACGTGCTGGCCACGCTCATCGCCCGGTTGCGGGCGCACGCGGCGGAGGTCGACAGCGCCGTCATCTACGTGTCCGACCACGGCGAGTCGCTCGGCGAGCACGGCCTGTTCCTGCACGGCATGCCCTACGCCATCGCGCCGGAAGTGCAGAAGCGCGTGCCGATGCTGATGTGGCTGTCGGACGGCTTTGCCGGTGCACGCGGCCTCGATGCCGGTTGCCTTGCCAGCCGCGGCGCCGGCACGGGCACACCCGGTGTGCGGCACGACCACCTCTTCCACACTGTGCTCGGCCTCTTCGACGTGCAGACGAGCGCCCGCGAGACGGCCTGGGACCTGACGCACGGCTGCACGCGCCCCTTGCCCACCGAACTGGCCCGTGCCGCTGGATGACCGCCGCGCGGGCTCGCTGGCCCTGCTCGCGCTGCTGCCGCTGATGTTGTGGGAGCTGGGCGCGGGCGACCTGCCGCTCAGCCGCCTCTTCGGCTCCGCGCAGGGCTTTGCCTGGCGCCACGACTGGTGGCTGAGCACCGTGCTGCACGACGGCACGCGACAACTTGCCTGGGCGCTGGCCGGGCTGCTGGCCCTGAACGTGTGGTGGCCGCTGACCCCGGCGCTGACGCGGCGCGAACGCGTGTGGTGGCTGCTCGCCACGCTGGCAGGCGCGGCGCTGGTGCCGCTGGTCAAGCAGCAGAGCCTGACGAGTTGCCCCTGGGACCTGGCCGAGTTCGGCGGCCTCGCACGCCATGTGCCGCACTGGCTGCAACTGGGCCCGCTCGCGCAACCGGACGGCGGTGGCGGGCACTGCTTCCCGTCCGGGCACGCCACGTCGGCGTTTGCGTTCTTCAGCGGCGGCTTTGCCTTGCGGCGCGCGCACCCGGCGGCGGCGCGCCGCTGGATGTTCGCCGTGCTCTGCCTCGGCCTCGCGCTCGGCGGCGTGCAGCTCGTGCGCGGCGCGCACTTCGCCAGCCATGCGCTGTGGACCGGCTGGCTGTGCTTCAGCCTGAACGTGGCGTTGGCGCGCCACCTGCGGCACGGCGCCGCGCGATCGCCCCGCGAATCCTCGCCCACGTCCAGGGCAGCGCCCCGGCACCGAACATCGCCAGCGCCCAGCACACCGGCGCCGGCCAGAGCGGCAACGTCATCAGCATCACCACGAAGAAGGTGACGAACCCGGCCTGGCCGCGCGCGAAGCCGGCCAGCAACGCTGCCGTGGCCGGGCCGCCATGGCGAGGCAACGTGAAGGCCGGCAACACCAGCCCGGCGATCGGCGCGGCCAGCAGCAGGCCGGCCAGGCCCGCGCTCAGATGCTGCGCGCCCCACATCACACCAGCGGCCACGACCACCGCCACGGCCACGCGAAAGGCCAGTTCGACGCGCGGCAGCGCCACGGGCCCGGCGGCGCCGACCCGGGCAGCACGCGGCATGGTGCGCAGGCCGAGGGCTGGCGCGACGAGCGCCAGCGCAACCCGTCCCCACTCGGGCAGCGGCAAGGCCAGCAGCAACGCGCCGCCGGCGAGGAACACCGCCGAGGCAACGAAGAGGCAGGCCCACCAGCGCCAGCGCTGCGCCGCGTGCGCGAAGGTCACCAGGTAGGCCATCAACGCCGGCTGGCAGGCCAGCGTCGCGAGGCACACCGCACGCACCGCGTCCGCTGACTGGTCGACGAGCAACAGGCCGGTGATCGGCCCGGCGATCATCGGCATGCCCGCCAGCAGGCCGCCGGCCGCGTGGCCGAGGCGGCGCGAGACGAGCGAGGCCAGCCACACCGTGGCCGCCACCAGGGCCAGCTTGGCGAACAGCATGTAGGGCAAGGTCGCGGACGCCGCGGACGCGGCCGCCGCTGAAGCCGCCGACACCGCGGCCGCGGCCGCGGCCAGCTTCATCTCGGCGGCCTCAGGAACCGGCCCCGCCGTAACCGCCGCCGCCGGTGGTCTCGGTGACGAAGCAGTCGCCCGGCGCCATCTCGACCGAGCCGATGTGCGTCAGGCTCTCCACGCGGCCGTCGGCCCGCTCGACGCGGTTGATGCCAAGCGCCCCCGGCTCGCCGCCGGCCATGCCGAACGGCGCGATGCGCCGGCCGTTGCTCAGCACACTGGCCGTCATCGGCTCGAGGAATCGGATGCGGCGCACGCCACCGTCGCCGCCGCGCCATCCCCCCGGTCCACCGGCGCCGCCCGAACCGGCGCGGATGGCGTAGCTCTCCAGCCGCACCGGGAAGCGGAACTCCAGCACCTCGGGGTCGGTGAGGCGCGAGTTGGTCATGTGCGTCTGCACGACGCTCGTGCCCGGGAAGCCGCCGGTGACCTTGCCGTTGGCATCGAAAGTGGCGCCGGCGCCGCTGCCGCCGGAGATGGTCTCGTAGTACTGGTACGTGTCGTTGCCGAAGGTGAAGTTGGTCATCGTGCAGGGGCTGGAGGCCATCACCTGCAGCGCGCCGAGCAGCGCGTTGGTCACGCTCTGCGAGGTCTCGACGTTGCCCGCCACCACCGCCGCCGGCGGCCTCGGGTTCAGCATGCAGCCCTCAGGGACGATCACCTCCAGCGGCTTCAGGCAGCCAGCGTTGAGCGGGATGTCGTCCTCCACCAGCAGGCGGAAAACGTACAGCACCGCCGCCATCGTCACCGCCTTGGGGGCGTTGAAGTTGTTCGGCAGCTGCGCGCTCGTGCCGGTGAAGTCGATCGTGGCGGCACGCCGCTCGGGGTGCACCGTGACCTTGACGACGATGCGCGCGCCGTTGTCGAGCTCGAGCTCGAAGCGGCTGTCCTTCAAAGCCGTGATGACGCGCCGCACGCTCTCCTCGGCGTTGTCCTGCACGTGCTTCATGTAGGCGGCCACCGTCTCGCGGCCGAACTGAGCCACCATTGCGCGCAGCTCCTGCACGCCCTTCTCGTTGGCGGCGATCTGCGCGCGCAGGTCGGCGATGTTCTGGTCGGGATTGCGCGAAGGGTACTTGTTGACCCCTTGGCGCTGCGCGCCGTCCCCCGAGGGGAGTGTTGCGCCCGGGGGGACCCCGTGCGCAACGCCGCCCTGCAGGTGTTCGCGCAGCGCGGCCTCACGGAACTGGCCGTCGCGCACGAGCAGGAAGTTGTCGAAGAGCACGCCCTCTTCGTCGATGGTCTTGCTGAACGGCGGCATTGAGCCGGGCGTGATGCCGCCGATGTCGGCATGGTGGCCGCGGCTCGCGACATAGAAGCTCGGCTGGGCGTCATCCGGCTGCAGGTAGACGGGTGTCACCACGGTCACGTCGGGCAGGTGCGTGCCGCCGTGGTAGGGGTCGTTGAGCACGTAGACGTCGCCCTCGCGCATCTGCGGGTTGCGCGCGATAACGGTCTTGATGCTCTCGCTCATCGAGCCCAGGTGTACGGGCATGTGCGGCGCGTTGGCGATCAGCTCGCCGGCACCGCTGAAGAGAGCGCAGGAGAAGTCGAGCCGCTCCTTGATGTTCACCGAGTAGGCCGTGTTCTGCAGGCGCAGGCCCATCTGCTCGGCGATGTTCATGAAGAGGTTGTTGAACACCTCCAGCATCACCGGGTCGGCGTCGGTGCCGATGGCATGTTGCGTGGCGCGGGGCACCACCCGACTCAGCTCGATGGGGCCGGCGCCGGTGAGCACGGCCTGCCAGCCGGGCTCCACCACGGTGGTGGAGTTCTTCTCGGCGATGACGGCCGGGCCGGCGATGGTGGCGCCCGGCTGAAGCGATTCACGGACGTAGAGGCCCGCCTCGAGCCAGCGCCCGCAGTGCATGCGCACGGTCGCATCGGGCCGGGGCACGTGGGTCTTGGCTGAGGCGCCGGTTTGCGGCACGGCATGCGTCTCGCCCGCCCCCACGGCCTCCACCGACACGGCCTCGATCACGAGCGCGCGGCCGGGCATCAGGAACGCGAAGCGCTGCTTGTAGGCGGCCTCGAACTCGCTGCGGATCGTCGCCACGTCGGCGTGCGGTACCACGAGCGCGGTGTCGGTGCCCTGGTAGCGCACGTGCACCTTGGGCCGCAGCTGCACCGCAGCGGCCGCCACGCCCTGGTCGACCAGCTCGTCGCGCGCGGCGTTGCCCAGCGCCTGCAGGCGCACGCCGGCCTGGGCCAGGCCGGCATCGTCGAGCGGCTGCTCCACCGAGGCCTCCCGCATGGCAATCTGGTCCGCCAGGCCCATGCCGTAGGCGCTGAGCACGCCGGCCAGCGGGTGCACGAAGACGCGGCTCATCGCCAGCGCGTCGGCCACCAGGCAGGCATGCTGCCCGCCCGCGCCGCCGAAACACTGCAGCGTGTACTGCGTGACGTCGTAGCCGCGCGCCACGCTGATGCGCTTGATGGCGTTGGCCATGTTCTGCACGGCGATCTGCAGGAAACCTTCGGCCAGCGACTCGGCCGTCACCTCGCGCCCCGTGTCTTGCCGCACCTTCGCGGCCAGGGCCTCGAACTTGGCGACGACGCTGTCGCGATCCAATGCCTCGTCGGCCTTCGGCCCGAAGACCTTCGGGAAGTGCGCCGGCTGGATCTTGCCCAGCATGACGTTCGCATCCGTCACCGCCAGCGGCCCGCCGCGCCGGTAGCTCGCCGGGCCCGGGTTGGCGCCGGCGCTCTCCGGCCCCACGCGCAGCCGCGCGCCGTCGAAAGCGAGGATCGAGCCACCACCCGCGGCCACGGTGTGGATGCTCATCATCGGCGCGCGCATGCGCACGCCGGCCACCAGCGTCTCGAACGCGCGCTCGAACTCGCCGGCGTAGTGGCTGACGTCGGTGCTGGTGCCGCCCATGTCGAAGCCGATGACCTTGTCGTGGCCGCCGGCCACAGCCGTGCGCACCATGCCGACGATGCCGCCCGCGGGTCCCGACAAGATCGCGTCCTTGCCCTGGAAGTGGTGCGCCTCGGTGAGGCCACCGCTCGATTGCATGAAGAACAGGCGCACGCCCGGCATCTGGCTCGCCACCTGGTCGACGTAGCGGCGCAGGATGGGGCTGAGGTAGGCGTCGACCACCGTCGTGTCGCCGCGCGACACCAGCTTCATCAGCGGGCTCACCTCGTGCGAGACGCTCACCTGCGTGAAGCCGAGCTCGCGCGCGATGCGTGCCGCCGCCTGCTCGTGCGCCGTGAAGCGGTAGCCGTGCATGAAGACGATGGCGACGCTGCGGATGCCGGCGTCGAAGGCCGCCCACAGGCGCTCGCGCAGGTGCGCTTCATCGAGCGGCACGAGCACGTCGCCATGCGCGCCGACGCGCTCCTCGGCTTCGACGACGCGCTCGTAGAGCAACTCGGGCAGCACGATGTGGCGCTCGAAGAGCCGCGGCCGCGCCTGGTAGGCGATGCGCAGCGCATCGCGGAAGCCCTTCGTCGTGACGAGCAGCGTGCGGTCGCCCTTGCGTTCGAGCAGCGCGTTCGTGGCGACAGTGGTGCCCATCTTCACGCACTCCACGCGCTCGGGCGTGATGGCCTCGCCGGCGTTCAGCCCGAGCAGGCGGCGGATGCCTTCGACCGCGGCATCGCGGTATTGCTCGGGGTTCTCGGACAGCAACTTCAATGTCGCCAAGCCACCATCGGGATTGCGGCCGACGATGTCGGTGAAGGTGCCGCCGCGGTCGATCCAGAACTGCCAGCGGGGAACGGTCGCAGGGGTCGCAGGGCTCGCGGTCGTCATGAAAGGGCCTTCCAGCGCTCGTGCACGAGCGTCATCAGATGGTGCACCGGCCGCCCGGTGGCGCGCTGCACGGCCACAGCGTAAGGGGGCAGATTGGTGCACTCCAGCACCAGGGATTCGATGTCGGGGCGGCGCCGCACGAGCGCCAAAGCGGCAGCCACCGTGTCGGCCTCGGCCAACGCGGGGTCGAGTGTCGGCCGGTTGTTCAGCAGGGCCGTCTGCAGGTGCCCGCCCTCGGTCAGGCCCTGCACGGGTGTCGCGGGGTCCGCGCCGGCGGCCTGCAACTCGGCCGCCCCCAGGCTGGCGGCGTCCACCGTCAGCACGCCGGGCCGGTGCAACGCCGGCAGCGCCAGCAGGCTGGAGCTCCACACCGGCACCGGCACGGCCGCCTGCAGCGCCGCCTGATGGCGCACGAGGAAACCGCAGGTGGTGGTGAGCGCGCGTGCACCCTCGGCAACGAGGGCACGCGCGGCGTCGATGAACGGCCGCAGCACGGCAGGGTCGTTCTCGCGCACCACGCGCAGCGGCACGGCACCTTCGACGACGCGAAAGCGCACCGGCATGGCCCAGCTGCCGGGGTGCCCGGCGTCGCCGGGCAGGCGCGGGAATTGCGTGTCCAGCTTCAGGATGCCCAGCACCGGACCCGCACCTCTTCCCTCTTCGTGCAACCGGGCCTCGGCCGCCGCAGCGCCGCCGCTACAGCGACGTGGCCGCTCGCGCGGCCTGGTCGTACATGCCGCTCATCGTGCGCAGCAGCCGTGCCAGCTCACCGATATCGGCGTTGAGTTCGGTGTCCAGGCTCTTCACGAGGCATTCCTCGCGCACCTCGCGGTAGCGCTGCACCACGCCCTCGCCGCGCGCCGTGGGGCTGTAGAAGACCTCCTTGCCGGCCTTCTCGGCCTGCGCCAGTCCGGCGGCGACGAGCTTCTTCAACGAGTAGGCCACCACGTGCGTGTCTTCGTAGTTGAGCACGAAGCAGATGTCCGCCAGCTTCTTGTTGCGCGCGCGGTGGTTGATGTGGTGCAGCAGCAGCACATCGGTGATGGTGAGCTCGGGGCAGCCGGCGGCGGCCATGCAGCGCACCGCCCAGCGCGAGAACGCGTTCCAGGCGACGATGAGGCCGAACTCGAACTCCGACAGCTCCACGCTGCGCGGCGAGACCAGGTGCGATGACGAGACGATGCCGGCGGGCGCACCGCCGCGCGGCGCGCTCTTGCGCGCGGCGCCGGAAGGCCGCTTCGGGAGGCTCGGTGTTTTCACTGAATCATCGATAAGACGTTGACACTTTATCGACAACATTCCTAGACTTCAAGCGACCCCTGGCAAACACCGATGAAGCCGGCGGCCGGCGCCGTCATCCTTGCCGCCGGCCGTTTCGTTGCAGCCACTTCCACTTCCCCAGGACACGAGGAGTGCCCATGCCCAGCAAGCGTCACCTGATCCGTTCGTTCATTGCCGCCGCCGCGTTTGCGGTGGCGGGCGCCGCCGCCCAGGCCCAGGTCAAATGGGACCTGCCTGCCGCCTACCCGGCCACCAACTTCCACTCGGTGAACCTGGTCGAGTTCGCCAACGACGTCGACAAGGCCACCGGCGGCAAGCTCAAGATCACCGTGCACGCCAATGCCTCGCTCTTCAAGGCGCCCGAGATCAAGCGCGCCGTGCAGGGCGGACAGGCACAGATCGGCGAGGTGCTGATCTCCAACTTCGCCAACGAGTGGGCTCCCTTCGGTGCCGATGCCTTGCCCTTCCTCGCCGACAGCTACGACGGCGCGATGAAGCTGTGGCGGGCCCAGAAGCCGATGTTCGACAAGAAGCTGGCCGAACAGGGCTTGATGGCCCTGTACGCAGTGCCTTGGCCGCCGCAGGGCCTGTACACGAAAAAGCCGCTGGCCAGCGGCGCGGACATGAAAGGCGTCAAGTTCCGCGCCTACAACCCGGCCACGTCGCGCCTGGCCGAGTTGCTCGGCGCGCAGCCGGTCACCGTGCAAGCGGCGGAAGTGCCGCAGGCCTTCGCGACAGGCGTCACCGAGAGCATGATCTCCTCGGGCTCCACCGGCGCCGACTCCAAGCTCTGGGAGCACGTGAAGTACTGGTACGACACGCAGGCCTGGCTGCCGAAGAACGTGGTGCTCGTGAACAAGGCCGCCTTCGACGCCCTGGACGCACCCACGAAGCAGGCCGTGCTCAAGGCCGCTGCCGACGCCGAGGCACGCGGCCTGGCGGGCAGCAAGAAGGCCAACGGCGAAAGCCTCGACAAGCTGAAGGCCGGCGGCATGCAGATCCTGCCCCCGGCGCCGGCGCTGATGGCCGACATGAAGAAGCACGGCGAGCTCATGCTCAAGGAGTGGCTCGACAAGGCCGGCCCCGACGGCAAGGCCCTCGTCGACGCCTATCGGAAGTGACACGTGCGCAGCCAGCCCCCGGGCACATGACACCACCGCGGACATCCAAGCGGCGAGCCAGCGTTGCGCAAGCTGCTTGACTCGCTGTACGACGGGGCTGCCTGGCTGGCGGCCCTGTTCCTGGTGGGCCTGCTCGGCATGGTGCTGCTGGGCGTCGTGAGCCGGCTCCTGCACTTCCACGTACCCGGCACCGACGCCTATGCCGGCTACCTGATGGCCGGCAGCGGTTTCCTGGCGCTGGCGCACACGCTCAAGCGCGGCGAGCACATCCGCGTCACGCTGCTGCTCTCGTCGCTGCGCGGTCGCGCGCGCCACGGCCTCGAACTTTGGGCGCTTTCGGCCGCGGTGGCCCTGGCGGCGCTCTTCGCGTTCTACAGCGTGCGGCTGGCGTGGAACAGTCGTGCCTTCAACGACGTCTCGACCGGCAACGACGCCACGCCGCTGTGGATCCCGCAGATCGCGATGGCCGTGGGCAGCCTGATCCTCGTCGTCGCCTTCGTCGACGAGTGGTGGCTCGAGTTGCGCGGCCGGCGGCACGTGCCGGCCAGCGACGAGGCGACGCGCAATGAATGACCTCGCCATCACCGCGCTGCTGATCGGCGCCCTCTTCCTCATTCTCGGCAGCGGGGTGTGGATCGGCCTCACGCTCTCGGGCGTGGCCTGGATCGGCATGCAGCTGTTCAGCAGCCGGCCGGCCGGTGACGCGATGGCCGTCACCATCTGGGGCAGCGCCAGCAGCTGGACGCTGACGGCCTTGCCCCTCTTCGTGTGGATGGGCGAGATCCTGTTCCGCACGCGGCTCTCCCAGGACATGTTCCGCGGCCTGGCACCGTGGATGCAGGCACTGCCCGGGCGGCTGCTGCACGTGAACGTCGCCGGCTGTGCCATCTTCGCCGCCGTCTCGGGCTCGAGCGCCGCCACCTGCGCCACCATCGGCAAGATGAGCCTGCCCGAGTTGCGCACGCGCGGTTATCCCGAGGGCATCAGCATCGGGTCGTTGGCTGGCGCCGGTACGCTCGGCCTGCTCATCCCGCCCTCGATCATCATGATCGTCTACGGCGTCAGCGCCGAGGTGTCGATCGCGCAGCTGTTCATTGCCGGCGTGCTGCCGGGCATCCTGCTGGCGGGTCTCTTCTCCGGCTACCTGATGTTCTGGGCCTGGCGCAACCCGTCGCTCGTGCCACCGGCCGATGCGCGCCTGAGCTTCGCCGCCAAACTGCACGAGTCGCGCCACCTGCTGCCGGTGATCGGGCTCATCGTCGCGGTCCTGGGCAGCATCTACACCGGCATCGCCACCGCCACCGAGGCCGCGGCCATCGGCGTGCTCGGGGCGCTGCTCATCTCGGCCGCCCAGGGCTCGCTCACCTGGGCCGCCTTCAAGGAGAGCCTGCTCGGCGGCACTCGCCTGTACTGCATGATCGCGCTCATCCTGGCGGGCGCGGCGTTCCTCACGTTGAGCATGGGCTACATCGGCCTGCCACGGCACCTGGCGGAATGGATCGCCACGCTCGGCCTCACGCAGTGGCAGTTGCTGCTCGTGCTGATGCTCTTCTACGTGCTGCTTGGCTGCTTCCTCGACGGCATCAGCATGGTGGTGCTGACCATGGGCGTGATCCTGCCCACCATCCAGAAAGCGGGCATCGACCCGCTGTGGTTCGGCATCTTCGTCGTCCTCGTCGTCGAGATGGCGCAGATCACGCCGCCCGTGGGCTTCAATCTCTTCGTGCTGCAGGGCATGACGAAGAAGGAGATCGGCTGGATCGCGCGCGTCACGCTGCCCTTCTTCTTCCTCATGATTGCCGCGGTGGTGCTGATCTGGCTCTTCCCGGGCATCGTGACCGCGTTGCCGGAGCGCATGCGGGGCTGACGACGCCTGCGGCGTCGCGGGGCCGCTCTGGCCGGCCCGAACCCGAACTGGCTGCCTTTTCCGGCGGTCTTCCGGCCACCGCCGGCTCCCGCGGGCGCCTAGGATGGCTCCAGGTATTCCATGTCCGACCTCGCCCATCCCCCGCTGGCCCTGCTGCCGACTGCCGCTGACGGTTTCGCCTGGCCGACGCCCGAGCTGCCCAACTACCCGGCGCCGGCCGCCCAGGTGTCGCCGCTGGCCTGCCAGGTCGAGGGCAACAACGGCAAGATCATCCCCGGCCGCCTGCTGGAGATGGACATCGTGCGCGGCCACGTCCAGGTGGCCGTGCCCGGCACGCGCACGCCGCTGACGCTGCGCTTCGACCAGTTCCGCCGCCTGCGCCTGCTGGAGCCCCTGGCGCCCTCACCCGGCCCCGAGGGCGGCGCGGTCGTCGTCGACATCGAGCAGCCGACGATCCCCTTCTCCGTGCACTTCGCGCACGGCACGCACTGGCAGGGCCAGACGCTGAGCGCGCGCGAGGACGCGATCGGCCTCTTCCTCTTCGAACCCGTGGACGCGCACGGCACCGTGCGCCGCACCTTCGTGCCGCGCACCGCCTACACGCAGGTGGAGCTCGGCAAGCGCATCGGCGAGGTGCTGGTCGAACAGCACTCGGCCACGGCGGCACAGATCCAGGCCGCCCTCATCGAGCAGCAGGACCTGCGCGAACGCAAGCTCGGCGACCTGCTGCTGGTGCGCGAGATCATCAGCCCCGACGAGCTCAGCGCCGCCATCGAGCAGCAGAGCAAGATGCCCATGGTGCGCATCGGCGAGGCGCTGGTGGCGATGGGCTTCATCGACCACGAGCAGCTCGAGGAGGCGCTCGCGCAGCAACGCCAGGACCGCGGCGTGCCGCTGGGCGAGCTGCTGGTGCGCAAGGGCTTCGTCTCGCGCACCGACCTGCAGATGGCCCTGGCGCGCAAGATGGGCTACCCGATGGTCGACGTGCGGCAGTTCCCCGCCGACATCGACGCGGTGGCCCGCCTGCCCTACGCGGTGGCGGCCCGACTCGGCGCCCTGCCGCTCATCCTGCGCGCCTCGCGCCTGGTGGTGGCGATGGAAGACCCGACCAGCCGCGGCGCGCTGGAGGAGATCGAGTTCGCCGCCCGCTGCAAGGTGCTGCCCGTGCTCGCCCATGCCGGCGAGCTTCGCGAAGCGATCGAGCGGGCCTACGAGAAAATCGGGGTCGCCGTCGGCGGCGCATCCAATGTCGACGGCGTCGAGTACTTCGAGCACGCCGACGCGACCAAGCTCGCGGCGACGCTGGAGCACGGGGATGGCGACGGCGACGGTGACGAGGGGCCCTCGATCGAGCAGAGCGACAACTCGCTCGTGCGCCTGATCAACAGCATGATCCTCGAGGCCCACTCGCAGGGCGTGTCCGACATCCACATCGAGTGCGCGGCCGGCCGCGCCAAGGTGCGCATCCGCTTCCGCAAGGACGGCTCGCTGCGCCCGTACCTCGAGCTGCCGCCGAGCTATCGCAATGCGCTCATCGGCCGCCTGAAGATCATGTGCGACCTCGACATCAGCGAGAAGCGCAAGCCGCAGGACGGCAAGATCAACTTCGGCAAGTTCGTGCAGGGCTCCCGGCTCGAGCTGCGCGTGGCCACCATCCCCACCACCGGCGGCGCCGAGGACGCGGTGATGCGCCTGCTGGCGAGCAGCCGCGCCATCCCGATCGACCAGTTGCAGATCGCCCCGGGCGCGCTCGAGCGCCTGAAGGCGGCGGTGGCGCGTCCCTACGGCATGTTCCTTTGCGTCGGCCCCACCGGCTCGGGCAAGACGACGACGCTGCATTCGGCGCTCGCGCACATCAACACGCCCGAGCGCAAGATCTGGACGGCCGAGGATCCGGTCGAAATCACGCAGGCCGGCCTGCGCCAGGTGCAGGTCAACCCGAAGATCGACTGGACGTTCGCCAAGGCGCTACGCGCCTTCCTGCGCGCCGACCCGGACGTCATCATGGTCGGCGAGATCCGCGATCAGGAGACGGCGCAGGTGGCCATCGAGGCCTCGCTCACCGGCCACCTCGCGCTCAGCACGCTGCACACCAACAGCGCCGCCGAGACCGTGACGCGCCTGCTCGACATGGGCATGGATCCGTTCAACTTTGCCGATGCGCTGCTCGCTGTGCTCGCGCAGCGCCTCGTGCGGCGCCTGTGCTCGAACTGCCGCATCAGCGAGCCCGCGAGCGCCGAGTGGCGCGACGAGCTGCTGACGACTACCGCCACGTGCTGCAGGGCGCGTAAGGCGAACCCGGCGAGGACACCGTGCTCGCCGGCTGGATGCAGCGCCATGGCGGCGGCGAAGGCCGGCTGCTGAAGTACCGCTGCACCGGCTGCGAACAATGCGGCGGCAGCGGCCTGCGCAGGCCGGCTCGGCTTGCGCGAGCTCCAACTCCACTCCAACTCCAGTCCTCACCGCGTTGGCCGAGGTGCCCACACGATCAACCTGTCTTGGACGGGAGTGACTTGCCCCATAGGCGCCCATAGGTGTTGGTCCGCACCCGCTCATTGGCCAAAGCGGGGCGGGTGATGTAGCGGCACAGTTGCTCCAGCGCCTGGCGGTCGTCTGCGCCGCAACGCGCAGCGTCAGCCCGCCGCCAGCGCCGAGCGCACCCGTCGCAGCGTGCCGGCGAAGAACGCAGCGCCGATGGCCAACAGCGCCAGCAGCGTCGGCCACACCATCTCGATCCCCGCGCCGCGGTAGAGGATGGCCTGGGCCAGGCTCACGAAGTGCGTCGTCGGCGCCGCCAGCATGACGTGGCGCAGCAGTTCGGGCATGCTTTCGCGCGGCGTGGCGCCGCCGGACAGCATCTGCAGCGGCAGCAGCACGAGGATGATCAGCAGCGCGAGTTGCGGCATCGAGCGGGCCACGGCGCCGAAGTAGATGCCCATCGAGGTGGTGGCAAACAGATGCAGCGCCACCCCGGCCATGAACAGCGCCCCCGAACCGGCGATCGGCAGCGCGAGCACGCCGCCCACCACGAGGTACAAGGAAAGCAGGCAGGCCACGAAGACGACGGCGCCCATGGCCAGCACCTTCGCGAGCATGACCTCCACCGGCCGCAGCGGCAGCGTCATCAGGTGCTCCAGCGTGCCCTGCTCGCGCTCGCGGATCAGCGCCGCGCCGGCCAGGATG
>JAEUPE010000123.1 GCA_016790435.1 Rubrivivax sp.
CCTGGCGGTCGAGCAGTGCCAGGCTGCTGGCGGCCACGCCCATCACCACGTCGGCCTGCGGATTGGCCTTCTCGGCCAGCAGCTTGGCTGTGATGACGCCGGTGCTGTCGCGCACCCACTTGATGTCGATGTCGGGGTGCGCCTTGTTGAAGCCTTCCTGGTACGCCTTGAGCTGGTCGGTCTCGAGCGCGGTGTAGACGAGCAACTGCGTCTTCTGCGCCATGGCGCCGGAGGCGGCCAGGGTCAGCGCGATGAACGCGCTGGCAAGCAGCGCGGGCTTCAGGATGATCTTGGGCATGTGGGGGACTCCTCGGAAATCTTCTGGTGCGAGTGCTGGCGTGAGGCGGGGACGGGACCTGCGTGCGTGGCTCGTGAGGTCTTGCAGGAAGCGTGCCTTGGCCGCATGACGGGGCGGTGACGGCCCCGCGGATCAGGTTCGTGCGGGAGAGGCGCGGATCCTGGTCATCGTGGCCGCAAGCGCCGGCCGCTGTCAACGGTGGGAACGACAGGTTGCAGATTGTTGACAACTTCCGCGGCCGGGGCTGCAATCCCCCGACGGCATGGGCCGGCAAACGGGAGTGCCCACGCACGGTGCGCCGGGGCGCCCGGTGGGTGCGCCGCGGTGGCGTTGCGCCAATCAATGGAGCAGGGGATCCGGATGAGCGCCAGCCTGGCGGGCTTCAAGGTGGTTCGCACCGACCGCGAACTCGAGATGCAGGTGGTCGACACGGCCCTGCGGCAGGCCGGCGCCTCGCTCGTGGTGCTGCCCGACGGCATCCCCGAAGACGTGCTGGCGCGCGAGGTGGCCGACGCCGACCTGCTGCTGATGTGCTACGCCCGCATCAGCGCGCCGGTCATTGGTGCGGCGACGAAGCTGCGCGCCATCGTCAAGTACGGCGTCGGCATCGACGCCATCGACGTCGACGCGGCGCGTGCGCGCCGCATCCCGGTGGTCAACGTGCCGGCCTATGCCGAGGAGACGGTGGCCGAGGGCGCTTTCGCGCTGCTGATGGCGCTGTTCAAGCGCTTCAAGCCCATCCAGGCCGCCATGCAGCGCGAGGGCTGGATCTGGCCACAGCCGCCCTGGCTGGCGAGCGACCTGAACGGCAAGACGCTCGGCCTCGTCGGCCTCGGCCGCATCGGGCGCAGCATGGCGCGCATGGCGGGCGCGTTCCGCATGCGCGTGCGGGCTTTCGACCCACATGTGGATGCGGCCGCCTGGCCGGCCGGTGTCGAGCGTGCGCCCACGCTGGCGGCGCTGCTGCCGCTGTGCGATGCTGTGTCGGTCCATTGCGTTCTCAACGCCGGCACGCGCGGCCTCATCGGCGCCGCCGAGCTCGCGGCCATGAGGCCGGGCGCGCTGCTGGTCAATGTGTCGCGCGGCGAGATCGTCGACGAGGCGGCGCTGGTGCGCGCGCTGCAGTCGGGCCACCTGGGCGGCGCCGCGCTCGACGTGTATGGGCAGGAGCCACTGGCGCCGCAGGGCCACCCGATGTCGCCGCTGTACGCCATGGACCAGGTGCTGCTCTGGCCGCACCTGACCTTCTACACGCGCGAGGCGATGCAGCGGCTGGAGCAGGAAACGCTCGCCCGCTGCCTCGAGGCGCTGCACGGCGAGCCGCTGACCGTGCATTCCCGCGACCCGCGACTGCGGGCGCAGAGCCATGGCGTGCGTTTCGTGGATTGAACGCACGGCGCGGACCGAACGGACCGCCCCCGGAGCGCCTGTCCGCCGGGACGAGGACCCGTGGCCGCCTCGGCGCCACATTCCATATTGTTGACAATCTGCAAACCCGGCCCTAGCATGCCTCGCAATCGCCTCGATCGCATGGCCACGCCCGCCCCCGCTCCCGCCACCGACCGCGTGACCTCGCGCCCGCCGTCTCCCATGACGCCCCGCACGGGCCAGGCCGCGCAGACCATCGAGCTGCTGCGCGAGCACTCGCTCACCACGCTGGCGCAGCAGGAGCTCGAGCGCCGCATCCTTTCCGGCGAGGTGGCCGCCGGCACCAAGCTCAACGAGGTCGACGTGGCCGGCGCGCTCGGCGTCTCGCGCGGGCCGGTGCGCGAGGCTTTCCGCGCGCTCAGCCAGGCCGGCCTCGTGCGCCTGGAGAAGAACCGCGGTGTCTTCGTGCGCCAGGTGTCGCTGGAGGAGGCCAACGAGTTCTACGAGGTGCGCGCCGCCCTCGAGGGCCTCATCGGCACGCTGGCGGCGCGGCGCATCGCCATCGACGAGGTCGAGCAGCTGCGCGGCGTCGTGCGGCGCATGCACCAGATCCAGAAGAGCCGCCGCGCCGAGGAGTACTTCGCCCTCAACGTCGAGTTCCACGACCTGCTGGCGCGGGCGGCGCGCAACAACGCGCTGCTCGCCAACTACCGCGGCGTCGTCAACCAGCTCGACCTCTACCGCCGCGCCACCATCTCGCGCAGCACCGACAACATCCCGCTGTCCACCGCGGAACACGACGCCATCGTCGAGGCCGTGGCCGCGCGCGACGAAGCCCGGGCCGCGCGCCTGCTCACCGAGCATGTGCTGGTCAGTCGCGAGCGGCTGCACAAGGCGCTGGCGCCCGCCGCCGCGTCGGTTTCGGCAGCCACCGGCAAGCCAGGGCGCTGAGCAGGTCCGGCGCGCCCGCTTCGAGTGCCGCTCCCGATCCTGGCCCGTTCCCCATGGACCGCATGCCCGCCTTCCGTCTCTCAGTGCCCCTTCGTTCTTCTTCTTCTTCTTCGTTTTCTTCTTCTGCGCCGACCTGCCCATGACCTCGCCTCAAAGAACCACCGTCACCGTCAACGACACCACCTACCGCTGGCCGCTGCGGCCGGTGGTCGTGGTGTGCATCGACGGCGGCGATCCGCGTTACCTGCAGCGCTTCCTCGCCGACGGCAGCATTCCGAACATCGCGCGCTTCATCAGCCAGGGTTTTGCCGGCGTGGCCGATGGTTCCATGCCTTCGTTCACCTGCCCGAACAACATGTCGATGATCACCGGCACGCCGACGGCGAAGCACGGCATCTCCGGCAACTTCTACCTCGACACGGCCACCTGGAAGCCGGTGGTCATGACCGGTCCGGAGCTGCTGCGTGGCGACACCGTCATCGCGCGCTTTGCCGCTGCCGGCGCCAAGGTGGTGTCCATCACCGCCAAGGACAAGCTGCGCAAGCAGCTCGCCAAGGGCCTGGACGTGAGCCAGGGCCACGTGTCCTTCTCCACCGAGTTCGCCGACAAGTGCACGATGGCCGAGAACGGCATTCAGAACGTCATCGAGTGGCTGGGCATGGACAAGCCCGGCATGTACTCGATGGAGCTGTCGCTCTTCGTGCTCGAGGCGGGTTTGAAGCTGCTCAAGGAGCGCCGGCCCGACCTGCTGTTCCTGAGCCTCACCGACTGGGTGCAGCACAAGTGGTCGCCCGAGGAGGCCGACGCGCGCCGCTTCTACGAGAAGCTCGACGATGTCTTCGGCCGTCTCGCCGCCCACGACATCACGCTGGCACTCACCGCCGACCATGGCATGAGCGACAAGAGCAATGCGGCCGGCGAGCCCAACGTCATCTGGCTGCAGGACATCCTCGATGCCCGCTTCGGCAAGGACGAGACCATCGTCGTCTGCCCCATCACCGACGCCTTCGTCGCGCACCACGGCTCCTTGGGCGGCTTCGTGCGCGTGTGGTCGCGCGGCAAGGTCACGGCGCGCCAGATCATCGAGCACATCGGCGGCATCGACGGCATCGAGATGGCGCTCGACAAGGCTACCGCCTGCCGCATGTTCGACATGCCGCCCGACCGCGAGGCCGACGTGGCGGTGGTCTCGCGCGAGGACACCTGCATCGGCAGTTCGGCCAAGAACCACGACCTCGCCGGCCTCAAGGGCAACCGCCTGCGCACGCACGGCGGCGTGAGCGAGGCCAAGGTGCCGTTCATCCTCAACCGGCCGCTCAACGACGCCTACAAGGCCAAGGCGGCCGGCATGCCGCTGAAGAGCTACCAGATCTTCGACTACGCGATCAACGGCACGGTATGAGCAGCCGTCCCCTCGCGGCCGCAGGCCGCGCCATGCCGGAAGGCGGCCTGGTCGCCGTCTACGACCGCCCGAACGCGCCGTTCGAATTGCGCATGTTCCCCATCCGCGAGCCGCAGCCGGGCGAGGTGCTGGTCAAGGTGCGCATGTGCACCATCTGCCGCTCTGACATCCACAGCTACCTCGGCCACCGGCCCAACCCGACGCCGGGCGTGCTGGGGCACGAGATCATCGGCACCATCGTCTCGCTCGGTGCCGGTGTCAGCAAGGACATGCGCGGCGACCCGCTGCGCGAGGGCGACCGCATCACCTGGAGCGAGTACTTCATCCCCGGCGACAACTACTACACCGAGGTGCTCGACCTGCCGCAGAAGAGCCCGGGTGTCGACAAGTATGGGCACATGGCCGTCACGACCGAGCCGCACCACCACGGCGGCTTCGGCCAGTACTGCTACATCCTGCCGAGGTCGTGGATCCTGCGCCTGCCCGACGTGCTCAGCGACGAAGAGGCCACGCCCGTCAACTGCGGCGTGGCCACCGTCATGTGCGTCACCGAGCAGGCCGAGATCCGCATGGGCGACTCGGTGGTGGTGCAGGGGCTCGGCTTGCTGGGCTTGTATGCGGCGGCCATCGCCAAGGCGCGCGGCGCGCGGCTGGTCATCGGCATCGACACGGTGCCGGCGCGGCGCGAACTGGGCAAGCGCTTCGGTTGCGACGAGGTGCTGGACCCCTCGGCCATGTCCGAAGGCGAGATGGTCAAGAAGGTCAAGGCGTGGTGCAAGCCCGAAGGGGCCGATGCCGTGATCGAGGTCTGCGGCTACCCCAGCGTCGTCCCGGCCGGCATCCAGATGCTGCGCACCGGCGGCCACTACGTGCTGGGCGGCGTGGTCAATCCCGACAGCTTCGTCAACATCGACGTCAACCAGATCCTGCGCAAGCTCATCACGTTGCGCGGGGTGCACAACTACCACCCGCGGCACCTGATCGAGGCGCTCGACTTCGTCACCGTCAACCGCCACCGCTTCCCCTTCAAG
>JAEUPE010000129.1 GCA_016790435.1 Rubrivivax sp.
CGCCGTGGTCACGTAGTCGAGGCGGATCACGTCGAGCACGGCGCTGCGCACGTAGCGCATCATGCTGGCCGCCTGGAACAGGCCCAGCACCGTGATCGGCATGATGCTCTGCTTGAAGTGCTCCCACAGGAACATCCAGCCCGTGGCCGAGATGTCGCTGCGGTAGACGAACGGGAACCAGCCGAGGTAGATGCTGAAGAAGAGGATGAAGATGATGCCGGTGAAGAACGTCGGCAGCGAAAAGCCGATGAAGGCGATGGTGCTGGCGATGCGGTCGAACCAGGAATAGGGCTTTACCGCGGCCAGGATGCCCACCGGCAGCGCCACCATGATGGCCAGCACCTGCGACAGCCCGATCACGATGATGGTCGTGGGCAGGCGTTGCAGGATGAGTTGGTCGACGTTGATGCGGCTCTGGAAGCTGAAGCCCCAGTTGCCTTGCAGCATGCTCGAAAGCCAGCTCAGATAACGCTGCCAGACCGGGTCGTCCAGACCGAACTGCTTGCGCAACATCATGCGCACCTCGGCCGGCACGTTCGGGTTGGTGGCCAGTTCCTCGAACGGGTCGCCCGGCGCCAGCGCGAGCACGGTGAACAGCACGACGCTGATGCCCAGCAGGCTGGGCAAGGCGATCAGCAGGCGGCGAAGGATGTAGTTGAACAAGGCGGACGAAGACGGGTCTGCTGCGGCAGGTTCAGCCCCGGCGTCGCCACAAAACGGGCCGGGCCGGTGCGCCAGCGGCGCCCCCGGGTGCTCGACGGGAAAGCCGCGAGAACCCGGGGGGAAGTGCCCTCAGGCACTTCGGCGTGCGTGGACCGATCAAGCCTCCCGATACCAGTTGTTCATGAACGCCGTGAGGTTGTCCCAGGCCGAGATGGGGCCGATGAGCTTGTTCACCGTGCCCACCGGCCGCGGCCGAGCGAACAGCGGGATGACATGGCCGCCGCCCACCACGAGGTCGTTCATCTTGATGAACAGCGCCGCGCGCTTGACCGGGTCGAGCTCCACCTGGGCATCCTTGTGCGCCTGGTCGTACTCGGGGTGAGTCCAGCGCGAGAGATTGCGGCTCGCCCACTTGTTGGCCTTCTGCGCCAGTTCCCAGGTGGTGAACTGTTCCATGAAGGTCTGCGGGTCGGGCTGCGTCATGGTGGTGGTGAACATCTCCATGTCGGCCCAGAACTTCTGGTAGGTGTCCGGGTTGGCGAAGTCGCTGCCGAAGAACACCGAGGCCACGATGCTCTTGAGCTCGAGGTCGATGCCAACCTTCGTGCACGCGTCCTTGATGATGGCCTGGCACTTCTGGCGCGGGCCGCTCACCGAGGTCTGGTAGACAAACTTGAGCTTGACGTTGCCCTTGGCCCGGATGCCGTCGGAGCCCTTCTTCCAGCCGGCGGCCTCCAGGATCTGCTCGGCCTTCCCGGGGTTGAACTCGAACTTCATGTTCGAGCTGCGGAAGCGCGGCGGGTTGTTGAGGAAGTTCGCCGTCGTGATGGCGCCGCGGCCGTAGATGACGTCGGCGATGCCCTTGCGGTCGATGAGCAGGTTCATCGCGTCGCGCACGGCCTTGTCGGTGAACGCCGGGTGCTTGCTCTTGACGCTGCCGCGCTCGCCGTCCACCTCGTTCCACGGGTCGGTGGGGTTGAGGATCACGAACTCGATGTCGCTGCCGACGAAGAACTGCATCTTGCCCTTGCCGGCACCTTCCAGCTGCTTGAGGATGACGTCCTCCACGGCGAGGTTCCAGCCCACGTCGTACTCGGCCGTCTGCAGCACGGCGCGCGCGGCGCTGGTGGCGTCGCCGCCGCCCTTGATCTCGAGCGTGTCGAAGAAGGGCTGGTTGGCGACGTGGTAGTCCATGTTGGCCGCGGCGCGCAGCATGTCGCCCGGCTTGAAGTCCACGACCTTGTACGGGCCCGTGCCCACGGCCTTGAGGTTGGCCGGGTTCTCGCGCGACTTCGCGCCCATGAAGCCTTCGAACACGTGCTTGGGCAGGATCAGGCCGACGCTGCCGACGAAGGGCTCGGCCCAGAACGGCGTCGGCTTGGGGAAGTCCACGCGCACGGTGTGCGAATCGACCTTGGTGACCTTGATGTCCTTGTAGACGCTGACGGTGGTCATGGCCGCAGCCGGGTCGCCGGCGTAGGCGGCGGTAAAGGCGACGTCGTCGGCGGAGAAGTCCTTGCCGTCGTGCCATTTCACGCCGCGCTTGAGCTTCCAGGTGACGCTGCGGCCGTCGGCCGAGAGGCCACCGTTGGCGCGCGAGGGCACCTCGGCGGCCAGCACGGGCACCAGATTGCCTTCGCTGTCCCAGCTGGCCAGCGGTTCGTAGAAGACGCGGCTCGCGTCCTGGTCCTTGGTGCCGCCGGCGTAGTGCGGGTTCAGGTGTACCGCGGCCTGCCAGTAGATCACCTTCAGCGGGCCGCCACCGCCACGCTTGGTGGGCTTGTAGACCGGCATGGCCGGCGCGGTCTGCGCGATGCCCTCGTGCATCAGCATCATCGAAGCCATCGGCGCCGTCAGGCCCAGGCCCACCATCTGTTGGATGAAGCTGCGCCGCGGCAGCTTGCCTTCGCGTACTTCCTCGATCAGGGCGCGCAGATCACGTTCTTGCATCTCAAACCTCCGGGTCGCCTCGGTCGGCGATGAACTCTGGACAATGGCTAGGGAATACCCCGAACGGGGTTGGGCGGCATGCTAGCTGCGCCGCGCACGCAGGCTATCGGGGTCGGCCCGGGGCTTCCCCGTGGCAAGGTGATGCGGGCCGCGGCGGGCACGGGGCGCTGCGGCTGCCGACCGTGCAGGCACGCACAATGCACGCACCGCGCCCGTCGGCTTCGTCGGTTTCGTCGGCCCCGTCGGCATGGATGGTTTCCTCCGCCTCCTTTGCAGAAAGCGCCCGCCCTTGCACATCAGCGTCATTGGCTCCGGCATCGTCGGCGTGTGTGCCGCAGCCTGGCTACAGCGCGACGGCCACCGCGTCACTTTCGTCGACCCCCTCGCGCCGGGCGAGGCCTGTTCGTTCGGCAATGCGGGTTCCCTTTCTCCGAGTGCGTGCCTGCCGGTCGGCATGCCGGGCCTGTGGAAGCAGGTGCCCAAGTGGCTGGCCGATCCGTTGGGGCCGCTCACGGTGCGCTGGAGCTACCTGCCGCGGGCCTTGCCCTGGCTTGTGCAATTCCTGCGCCACAGTTCGCGCGACGAGGTCGTGCGCATCGCCGGTGCGCTGCGCACCCTGCTGGCGCCGATCTTCGACTGTTATGGGCCCCTGGTGCAGCGCGCTGGCGCCGAACACCTGGTGCGACGCTCGGGCTGCCTCTATGTCTACTCGTCGCAGCAGGCGGCCGGCCGCTGGGCCTGGGGCATGAACCTGCGCCGCCAGCTCGGCGTCGAGCTGCGCGAGGTGCGCGAGGACGAACTGCTGGCGCTGGAGCCGGACCTCAAGGGGCGCTTCCGCTTCGGCCTGCTGGCGCCTGACAACGGCTCCACGCCGGACCCCTCGGCGCTCGTGAAGGCCCTGCACGCTCAATGCGCGCGCGACGGTGCGGCGCACGTGCGGCAAAGCGTGACGGGGTTCGAGTTCAGCGGCCGCGGCGCCGGGCGTGCGGTGCGCGCGCTGCGCCTCGCCAACGGCGAGTCGCTGGACGTCGATGGCGCGGTCGTCGCTGCTGGCGCCTGGTCGGCGTCGCTGGCCCGCCAGCTCGGCGCGCGCGTGCCGCTCGAGACGCAGCGCGGCTACCACGTCACCGTGCAGAGCTCGAACCTCGGGCTCAAGCACACCGTCATGGCGATCGAGGACAACCTCATGGTCAATCCGATGGCAATGGGCCTGCGTCTCGCGGGCTCGGTGGAGTTCGCCGGCCTCGCCGCGCCGCCCGCCTACGAGCGCGCCGACGTGCTGCTGCAGAAAGGGCGGCAGCTCTTTCCGCACCTGGACGTCTCGAAGACGACGCGCTGGATGGGCCACCGCCCCTGCCTGCCCGACAGCCTGCCGGTGATCGGCGCCGCCCCGGGCGTGGGCAACGCCTGGTTCGGCTTCGGCCACGGCCACGTCGGCATGTGCGGCGGCGCCAGCACCGGGCGCGAGCTGGCGGCGCTGGTGGCGGGCCGCGCGCCGCAGGTCGACCTGCATCCGTTCCGGCCTGATCGATTCCGCACGGGCCCCTTCTCGCCGTGGCCGATGGGCCGGCGTGCTTCGCGAGGGCTCGCCTGATGCCCGCGCCGCTGAAGGTGGCGGTGGTCACCACGCACGGATTCGGCGACCTGCTCGCGCTGGCGCGGCAGAACCGGCGCGAGCTCTACAGCGCGCAGCCGCAGCTCGAGCAGCTGGTGCGCCCGCCACCCGCCTACTGGCAGTTCGAGGTGGCGGGGCGCATCGACGCCTCGGGCCGCGAGGTGCGGCCGCTGGACGAAGCGCAGCTCGAGGCCGTCGCCGCACGCATCGCGCAGACGGGGGTCGACGCGGTGGCCGTGTGCGGGCTCTTCTCGCACCTGAACCCGCGGCACGAGCGGCGCATCGGCGACGTGCTCGCGGCGCGCATGCCGGGGCGCACCATCATGCTCTCGCACGCTGTGGATGCCCGCCCGCGCGAGTACGAGCGTTTCGCCGCCACCGTGCTCGCCGCGGAGGGGCGCCCACGCGCCGACGAGCTGGCGCTGGTGGAGCCGCCGCCGGCGGACGCGCTCGACGCGCTGGCGCGTTCGCTGCGCACCACCGCCGACCGCATGCAGTCGCGCCTCATGCAGGGCGCGCGCTCGTCCATCGCACGCGAGGCCGGCGACTGCGCCGCGGCGCTCTTCCTGCCGGGCGGGCAGCTCATCGCGCAGGCGCGCTGGCTGCCGCTGCTGCTCGGCTCGCTCATCAACGCCGTGCAGGCGGTGCTGGCGCGCTTCCCGCTCGAGCAGATGGCGGACGGCGACGGCTTCCTGCTCAACGATCCCTGGGAGGGCGGCACGCACCTGCCCGACCTGACGCTGGTGGCGCCGCTGTTCCACGAGGCGGGCGGCGGCGGGGGCGGCCGGTCGCGCGTGCTCGCCCTGGCCGCCGTGAGCCTGCACCACCAGGACGTGGGCGGCCTCACGCCCGGTTCGGTGCCGCCGCACGCCACCAGCATCTTCGAGGAGGGGCTGCGCATCCCCGTGGTGCGTTCGCACCGCGGTGGTGAGCTCGACGCCACCTTGCGGGCCGTGCTCATGGCCAACAGCCGCACACCCGGGCACCTGGAGGCCGACCTGCAGGCGCAATGGGTGGCCGCCGACCTGGCGGCGCGCGAGATGCGCGGCCACGTGGCCGAATGCGGCGGCGCCGCCGCCTTCGCCGAGCGCTGCGCCGAGTTGTTGGCGCGCACCGAGGCCATGACGCGCGCGGCGTTGCAGCGAGCCCCCGACGGCCGCTACGAGTGGATCGACCGGCTCGACAGCGACGGCGTCGACGACCATCCCGTGTTCCTGCAACTCGCACTCGTCAAGCGCGCCGACACGCTCGCCATCGACTTCACCGGCAGCGCGCCCCAGACGCGCGGCCCGGTCAACGCCTCCACGGCGAGCATGATGTCTGCTGCGCTCTATTTCATGCGCACGCTGGCGCCCGAGGCGCCCGACAACGGCGGCTGCCTGGCGCCGCTGACGTTGGTGCTGCCCGAGGGCAGCGTCGTCAACCCTCGGTTCCCGGCGGCGGTGAACGCGCGCACGGCCACCGTCAAGCTCGCCGCCAACGCCCTGCTTTCGGCCTGGGGGCAGGAGGCGGCGGCGGTGACCATGGCCGCCAATGCCGGCGTGGCGGTGGTGCTTTCGGTGGGTGGGGAAGACAAGGATGGCAAGCCCTTCCACTTCACCGAGATCATCGCCAGCGGGGCCGGCGCCAGCGCGCATGGCCCCGGTGAGAACGGTGTCTCCACCGACGTGGGCAACGCACGCAACACGCCTGTGGAGGTGATCGAGGCGCAGGCGCCCGTGCGCGTGGAAGCCTACGAAGTGCGACGCGGCTCGGGCGGCCACGGCGCCTTCCGCGGCGGCGACGGCGTGCGCCGCGCCTACCGGCTGCTGCAGGGCCGCGCCGTGCTCACCTACCGCGGCGAGCGCCACCACAGCCAAGCGCCCGGTTGCGCCGGCGGCATGCCCGGCGCCAGCGGCGCGGCACGGGTGTTGCGAGGGGATGGTCGCATCGAGACGCTCGGCCCGCGCGCCCGCGTGGCGCTGGAGGCCGGTGACGGCTGGGTGATCGAGACCGCCGGCGGCGGCGGCTGGGGGCCTGGTGAAGTGACTTCTACAGGAAGGAAAGTGGGCATGGACAGCGGGTTTGGCCGATGAAGCACGACCGTTCGGCCGATGGGGCCTTGCCGGCGCGCGGCGTGCGCGCCACGGCTTCGAGGCGCCGGGTGCTGGCGGCGCTCGCCAGCGCCGGCCTTACCTGGGCGGCCGGTCCGGCCGGCGCGCAGGCGGCCTTCCCGAGCCGGCCGCTGAAGCTCGTCGTGCCGTTCCCGCCCGGAGGCAGCACCGACCTGCTGGCGCGCCGCATCGGCGAGAAGCTGGCGGCTGCGCTCGGCCAGCCGGTGGTGGTGGAAAACCGCCCCGGTGCTGGCGGCGCCACGGGCAGCGTGGAGGTGGCGCGCGCGCCGGCCGACGGGCACACGCTGCTCTTCGGCGTCACCGGCACGCACGCCATCAGCCCGGCCATCAACCCGAAGATCGGCTACGACCCGCGCGCCGACTTCGCGGCCTTGTCCATCGTCGTCAGCGCGCCGCTCGTCGTGGTGGTGCGCGCCGACTCGCCGCACAAGACGCTGGCGGAACTGCTCACCTGGACGCGGGCCAACCCCGACCGCCTGACGCACGGCTCGCCGGGCAACGGCACCACCATGCACCTCACTGGCGAGATGTTCGCGCTCGCCACCGGCACGAGGGTGACGCACGTGCCCTACAAGGGCAGCGCCCCGGCCCTGCAAGACCTGCTCGGCGGCCAGATCGAGTCGATGTTCGGCGACCTGCTGGTGACGCTGCCGCTCATCCAGGGAGGCAAGCTGCGTGCCCTGGCGGTGACCTCGCGCCAGCGCAACCCGCTGCTGGCCGCCGTGCCCACGATGGCCGAGTCGGTGCCGCGCGAACTGGCCGATTTCGAAGCCTCTTCGTGGCAGGGACTTTTCGTGCCGGCCGGCACGCCGGCGCCGGTGCAGGAGCGCCTCAACGCGGAGATCGTGAAGGCCCTGCGCGCGCCCGACCTGAAGGACTTTTTCGCCGAACGCGGCTTCGTCGTCGAGGCGAAGTCGCTCGACGATTCGCGCCGCTTCCTCGAAGCCGAGGTGGCCAAGTGGACCCGCATCGTCAAGGCGGTCAATCCGCAGGTGAACTGAAGGCAAGCACCGTGTTCGGGAATTGCCTGAAGACCCGGCCGGGTCGGCGCGTTTACCGTGTGCTCTCGACCAGGCCGACGTGTCCATGCGAGTGCTCGTGATCTTCTGCCATCCATCGCCCGCCAGCTTCAATGCCGCGCTGCACCGCCGCGTGCTGGAGGTGCTGCGCGAGCGCGGGCACGAGGTGGACGACTGCGACCTCTATGCGGAGGGCTTCGACCCTGTGCTGCGCGCCGAGCACCTGGCGACCTATCACGACGTGCCGGCCAACCGTGAACCGGTGCAGGGCTACGTCGATCGTGTCCTGAAGGCCGAGGCGCTGGTGCTGGTGTTCCCCGTGTGGAACTTCGGCCTGCCGGCGATGCTGAAGGGCTTCTTCGATCGCGTGCTGCTGCCCGGGGTCTCGTTCGACATGAGCGATCCGCGGCGCATCCGCCCCGGCCTCACGCACCTGCGGCACGTGGTGGGCGTCGCGACGTATGGTGCGCCTCGCTGGCGCGTGTGGCTGCTGGGCGATGGGCCGCGCGCCCTCGTCAAGCGGGTGATGCGGCGGCTTACCGATGGGCGGGCGCGGGTCGAGTACCTCACCTGCTATCACATGAACGTGGCGGGGCGCGATGTGTGCTCGGCGTTCATGCAGCGGGTGGGGGCGGCGGTGGGCCGGATTGCATGACTGCGTTCGTGTGCTTCGTTGACGGTTCGGCCGAAGCGGGACGACGCTTGGGCAGCGGCGCGGCAAAGGGCTGTGCGGGCAGGGCGCGGCGCTTAGCTGCGGCGGTCGGGCCCTGGGGGCCCGACTCCCCTGCGCTGCTCGGGCTCCTGGCCCGCGAACAACTCGCTTCACTCGCTGCGCTCGTTTCGCTCAGAC
>JAEUPE010000179.1 GCA_016790435.1 Rubrivivax sp.
AACCTCTTCGACCTCGTCGACGCCACCGACGACGGCGAGGTGCACGGCGTCAAGAAGGCCGACTACTGGAAGGTGGTCGACCAGTGCTACCTGTGCGACCTGTGCTACATGACGAAGTGCCCGTACACGCCGCCGCACGCGTGGAACCTGGACTTCCCGCACCTGATGCTGCGCGCCAAGGCCTTCAAGTTCAACAAGGGCGAAGTGCACGCGAAGGAGAAGGTGCTCGCCAGCACCGACGTGCACGGCCAGTTCGCAGGCATCCCCATCGTCGTGCAGGTGGTGAACAAGGTGAATGCCACCAGGTCGATGCGCAAGCTCATGCAAAGCCAGCTCGGAGTCAACGCCGAAGCCTGGATGCCCGGCATGGCCGAGCAGCGCTTCCGCTGGGGCCGCGCCATGAGCTACGGCGGCACCGCGACGAACGGCGAGCGCACGCCGGGCAAGGTGGCCATCTTCGCCACTTGCTACGTCAACTACAACGAGCCCGGCATCGGCGCCGACCTGCTCAAGGTGCTCGAGCACAACGAGATCGCCTACGAGATCGTCGAGAAGGAGCAGTGCTGCGGCATGCCCAAGTTCGAGCTCGGCGATCTCGAGGCCGTGGAGAAGGCCAAGGAGGCCAACACTCCCGTGCTGGCGCGTTATGCGCGCGAGGGTTACGCCATCCTGAGCGCCATCCCCTCCTGCACGCTGATGTTCAAGCAGGAGTTGCCGCTGATGTTCCCGGGCGATGCCGACACGCAACTGGTGAAAGAGGCGATGTGGGACCCGTTCGAGTACCTCGTGGCGCGCCACAAGGACGGCCTGCTGAAGACGGACTTCAAGACGGCTCTCGGCAAGGTCAGCTATCACATCCCCTGCCACGGACGCGTGCAGAACATCGGCCGCAAGACCGAGGAGATGTTCAAGCTCATCGGCAAGACCGTGACCGTGCAGCTCAACACCGTGGAACGTTGCTCGGGCCACGCCGGCACCTACGGCGTGAAGACCACCACCCACCCCATCGCGATGAAGATCGGCAAACCCGTCTTCAAGGCCATGGCCAAGGACGAGCCCGACTTCATCAGCAGCGACTGCGCCCTCGCCGGCCACCACATCGAGCAGGGCATGGCGCTGGCCGGCACGCCCGCCAAGGCGCTGCAGCACCCGCTGAGCCTCGTGCGCCACGCCTACGGGCTGGCCTGAGCGCGCGACCGCGCCCCTCCGCAACCCCTGGAGTGACCCTGGAGTGACTGACATGGCCACCACCACCATCACGCGCGAAAGCCTCCTGACCCTCGAGGCTTATTCGAAGATCCGCACGTCCAGCCGCCCCGGTGCCATCGCGCACCGGCGCCTGCGCACCGTGGCGCTCGGCGAGCACATCACGCTGCAGTTCGAGGATGCGCAGACCGTCCGCCGGCAGATCCAGGAGATGCTGCACATCGAGAAGATCTTCGACGAGGAGGGCATCCAGTCCGAGATCGAGGCCTATGCGCCGCTCGTGCCCGACGGCGGCAACTGGAAGGCGACGATGCTCATCGAGTACCCCGACGTGCACGAGCGCAAGCGCGAGCTGGCCCGGCTCATCGGCGTCGAGGACCGCCTCTTCGTCGAGGTGGAAGGGCACGCACGCGTCTACGCCATCGCCGACGAGGACCTCGACCGCGAGAACGACGAGAAGACCTCGTCGGTGCACTTCGTGCGCTTCGAGTTCACCAAGCCGATGCGCGAAGCCATCCGGGCCGGCGCGGCCGTCAAGATCGGCTGCGACCACACGAACTACCCGGCGCACGTGAGCGTGCCTGCGGAGACGCTCGCCTCGCTGGCGGGCGACCTGCGCTGAGTCGCCGAGTCGCCCAGTCGAAGAAGCGCTAAGGCAGCGAGAGCCCGCCGTCCATCACCAGCGTGTGGCCGGTGATCAGGCCGGCGGCGTCGGAGAGCAGGTAGAGCGTGGCGTGCACGATGTCCTCGGGCGTGCCGAAGCGGCCGAGCGGGATCGAGGCCTGCTTCGACGCGACGTAGGCGGGGTCGGCGAACAGGTCACGGGTCATGCCCGATTCGATGGCGGTGGGCGCGATGCAGTTGACGCGCGCCCGCGGCGCGAGCTCCAGCGCCAGGGCCTTGGTCATGAACGCCACCGCCGCCTTGGCCACGCCATAGGGTGTGCCGCGGCCCGAGACCACCACGCCGTTGACGCTGCCGAAATTGACGATGGCCCCACCCGCGGCCTTCATGTCGGCGCCGAAGATGCGGCAGCTGCGGTAGACGCCATGCAGGTTGACGTCCATCAACTCGGTCCACACGGCCTCTTCGCAGTCCATCACCCCGCTGCGCGCCTTCTGCAGGCCGTGCGCATTGACGAGAAGCGTGACGGGCCCGTCGATGGCGGCGCGCACGCGGCGCAGGCTGGCTTCGTCGCGCACGTCGGCGCAGTGGTGCGTGCAGGTGCGGCGGCCCTCGTCATGGCCCTCCGGCAGCGGGCGGTTGTCGACGGCGTGCACCGCGGCGCCGGCCTCGCCCAGGGCTTGCGCCACGGCCGCGCCCAGCGTGCCGCGGCCTCCGGTGACCACGGCGATGCGGCCGTCGAAGCGAGCGGGCAGCAGGTTCATCGCGGCTTCAGTTGACCGAGGCGCCGGAGAACTTCACGGCCTCGGCCCAGCGCCGGATCTCGGCCTCGACGAATCGGCGGAACTCGGCCGGCGTGCCACCCACGAGCGGCGCGCCAGCGTCGGCCATGCGCTTGCGCACGTCGGGCAGCTGCATGGCGGCGTTCATGTCGCGCGAGATTTGCTCCAAGATGGCCGGCGGCGTGCCCTTGGGCGCGAAGAAGCCCGACCACGGCGCCGCCACGTAGTCGGCCAGGCCCTGCTCGGCGACCGTGCCCACCTCGGGCGCGGCTTCGGCGCGCTGCGGCGTCGTCACCGCCACCATGCGCAGGCGGCCGGCGCGCGCATGCGGCAGCACGGCCGGCAGGCCGGTGACGCCGACCTGGATCTGGCCGCCGATCAGGTCGGTGAGCAGCGGTGCGCTGCCGCGGTAGGGCAGGTGCACCATGAAGACCTGGGCCCGAGCCTTCACGAGTTCCATGCCCAGGTGAGAGGCGGTGCCGTTGCCGTCGGACCCGTAGGACAGTCGCCCGGGCATCGAGCGCGCCAGGGCCAGCAACTGCCGCAGGTCGTTGGCAGGCACCGACGGGTGGACGGCGATGACGTTGGGGTAGAGCGTCGCATGCACCACCGGCTCGAAGTCGTTGAGCGGGTGGTACGGCATCTTCGGGTACAGGGAAATGTTGATGCCGTGCGAGCCCGTGACACCCAGCACCAGCGTGTGGCCGTCGGGCGCGGCCTTGGAGACCATCTCCGAGCCCACGTTGCCGCCGGCACCCGCGCGGTTCTCCACCACCACGGGCTGCCCCCAGCGCTCCTGCAGCTTCTCGGCGAGCGCGCGCGCGGTGATGTCGGTGGCGCCCCCGGGCGGGAAGGGCACGACGATGCGCACCGTGCGTGTCGGAAAGCCGGCCTGCGCGTGCGCCCCAAGGGGCCAGGGGGAGAGCCCCAGTGCCGTGGCACCGAGCATCCATTCGCGTCGCTTCATTCGAAGACCTCCAGGACTTGTGATGCGTCGGCGTCCAGCGGCGCGCCGAGCAGGCGTTCGCCGAGGGCGAGGGCCGCCGGCGAGCCCCCGCAGTATTGGGCAAATTTCGTTCGCCGCTGCGCCAGCGTCGGCGGGCAGCCAAGGTCGCCTTCGATGGCACGCACCTCCTCGCGATGCGTGTGCCCGCCGAGCGACAACTCCAGCACCGCGCCGCGCCCGCCAGGCCCGAAGTGCTCGGGCTCGGGGATCAATTCGACCATCGCTTCCAGGCGGCGCACGCGCGGGTCGGCCAGGCATTCGGGGCCGAATTCCGCCGGCCCGAGGTCGCCGTGCACCAGCATCGCGGCCACGCCATGCGAGAGGCTGAACTGGGCGGCGATGGCGCTCGCCGGCGCGCGGTTGCCGCAGTAGGTGATGGCCTCGGGGTACACACGCAGGTGCAGGCTGGCGATGGCCGCGGTGGCGTCGGCCGCTTCATCGCGTTCGCCCCCATCGCCCCCATCGCCCGCCTTCCGTTCGCCTGCCGCCCGCAGCGCGCCGCGCAGGCGTTGTGCCGCCCGGGCGCCGTATTGCACGTGGCGCACGCAGGCGTAGGGCTTCCAGTACGCCTGCTCGATCAGTGCCGTGGCGTGCACGCGCGGGCCTTCGCACGCCGGGCGCTGCAGCACCCGGTGCGCGAACTCGCGCGCCGCGCCGCGCGGGCCGGCGATGCCCGCGGCCGCCGACAGCGCCGACGTCAGGCCCAGCCACGCGCTGTGGCCGAGGTAGGTGTTGCGCGCCGCCGAACCCTGCGCGATGGGCAAGTACAGCGAAGCGCCCAGCTGGCTGGCACAGGTCTCGACCGCGTCGACGATGCGCGGCGGTGGCAATTGCAGGGCCTGTGCCACCGCGGCCGCCGCGCCCAGCGAGGGCCAGACACCGTCCACGTGCATGCCGGGCAGGATGCGCAAGTACTCGCCCATCGCGCCGCCCACCTGGTAGCCGAACACCGTGGCCTGCAGCAACTCGCCCCAACGCAGCGGCCGGTGTGCGGCCAGCGCCCACAGCGCCGCGATCACCGGCACTCCGGGACGGCCGTGCGCGAGTGCCAGGCCCTCGCAGGCCTCGTCGCGACAGGCGGCCACGGCGTTGACGAACGCGCCCGCCGTCGCCCCGAGGGCCGCCCGCCCGCCCGGCGGTCGAAAGTGCCCAGGGGCCAGGCTGGCATGGAGGTCGCCCAGCGCCGCCACTTCGGCCGCGCCGTAGCCGGCCCAGGCGCAGCCGATCGTGTCGTGCCACAGGTGGCGGGCGGCCTGCAGCGCAGCAGCCGCCGCGTGCGACTGGGGCTGCGCGACGGCATCGAGGCGCAAGGCGGCGTCGATCAGGGCTTGCAGCGCGGCCTCCTCGTGGCCCGGAGGTGGAACGTGCCGTGGCGCTGCCGCGCGGGCCATCGAGCTTGCGCCTGAGGGCGCGCCACCCGTGCGCCGGCGCGGTGCTTCATTGCGCCAGGAACCCGCCGTCCACCGCCAGCACGTGCCCGGTGACCATGCGTGCCGCGGGGCTCGCCAGGAAGAGCACGGCAGCGGCCACTTCTTCGGGCTCGGCCAGCCGCCCGAGCGGTGTGACGGCGCGGATGCGCGCCATGAGCTCCGGCTGAGCTTCCAGCTGGCCGATGAAGCCCGTGCGCGTCCAGGTCGGCGCCACGGCGTTGACGCGGATGCCGCGCGGGGCCCACTCCACGGCCAGCGCGCGCGTCATGCTGACGACGCCACCCTTCGTCGCCTGGTACGAGATATTGGGGTAGAGCCCGCCGCCCGACAGGCCCATGATGGACGCGGTGTTGACGATGGCGCCGCCCTCAGGCGCTCCCGGCTCGGCGAGCGGCATGTGCCGCGCCGCAGCCCGCGCGCACAGGAAAGCGCCGGTGAGGTTGACGGCGACCACGGCGTTCCAGTCTTCGACGTCGAGATCGAACGACGGCCGGCGGATGGCCATGCCGGCGTTGTTCACCAGCACATGCAGCGGCCCGTGCGCCTTGGCCAGTGCGGCGAAGCAGCGCTCCACGGCCTCGGCGTCGGCCACGTCGAGCAGCGCCGAGGCACTGCCGGGCAGCGAGCGTGCCGCCGCGGCGAGCGCATCGGCATCGCGGTCGAGCAGCAGCACCTTCGCACCTGCCTCGCTGAAGAGACGCGCGCAGGCGAGGCCGATGCCGTTGGCGCCGCCCGTGATGGCGGCCGTGCGGCCGTCGAGCCTGAAGGCCTGCAGGCCGGTGGCGGAAGGAGTCATGGCGCGATGCTATGCGAGGCCCATGCAGCCCGCGCCGCTGCCGCGACCCGCGCCGCCCGCGCCGCCCACGCAGCCCACGCAGCCCACGCAGCCACATGCAGCCCACGCAGCCACATGCAGCCCAGGCGCCTGCCGCGCCAGAATCGCCGCCCCATGCAGCAACGGCCCCAGAAGCGAGAGTTCCAGCGGCTGTTGGCGGCCGAAGGCATCTCGAACTTCGGCGCCATGCTCAGCCGGCTGGCGATACCCTGGCTCGCCGCGCTGGTGCTGCAGGCCAGCCCATGGCAGATGGCCATGCTGCTCGTGGCCGACGTTGTGGCGGCGGCAGCGGGTGCGTTGTTGCTCGGCGCCTGGGTCGAGCGGCACGGCAAACGCCAGGTGATGCTGTGGTGCGATGGCGCGCGTGCGCTCGTGCTCCTGGCGCTGGCCGGGCTCGCTTGGCGGGGCGAGGCGACCATGCCGCTGCTTGCCGGGGCCGCGGCGGCCAACGGCGTGCTGACCATGGCCTTCGAGGTGGCGCGCTCGGCCTGGATGGCGCAGCGCCCGGAGTCCGGCGAGCTCGTGCGGCGCAACGCCCAGATGTCGGTAGCGACGAGCCTGTCGGAGACGGCGGCCTTTGCCCTCGGGGGCTGGCTGTTCCAGTGGCTCGGCGCGGTCGTGGCGCTGCTCGTCGACGCGCTGAGCTACGTGGCCTCGGCGGTGTGCCTGCGCGGCGTGCCCGACGTGTGCACGGCCGTGCGCCCGAAGGACACCGCGAAGGACGGCGCGCAGAACGGCGCGCAGAACGCCGCGCATGGCGCGGAAGGCGCCCGCGTCATGCGAATCGCCGCCGCGGGCCGCGCATGGCGGCAAGAGCTCGCCGAGGGGCTTGTGGCCGTCGCCGCGCACCCGACGCTGCGCGCGCTGGCGGTCATCGAGGGGCTGCTGGCGGTCGCCGGCAGCCTGGCCGGCACCAGCTACATGATCTACGTCGCGCGCGACCTCGCCATCCCGACAGGACCCTTGGGCGTCATCTTCGCCCTCGGCGGCCTGGGCGCGATCATCGGCGCCCGCCTCGCCGAGCGCACCGCGCATCGTTTCGGCGTCGGGCGGGCGATGACCGTCGGCCTCGTGGCGGTGGCGCTCGGGGCCGCATGCATTCCGCTGGCCACGGGTGCAGGGCCGCTGGCCATCGGCCTGCTCGTCATGCACCAGCTCGTCGGCGACGGCGGACACACGGTCTTCGCAGTGCACGACCGCACGCTGCGCCAGACCGAAGTCCAGCCTCAGATGCTGGCGCGTGCCGATTCGGGCATCCGCGGTCTGGGGCAGTGCGCGACGCTCGTTGGCGCCCTGCTCGGCGGCGTGGTCGGCTCGGCGCTCGGCGCGCGTGGCGTGCTGTGGTTGTGCGCGGGTGTGCTGTTGCTGGCCGCAGCCTATGCGGCGGCACGCCTGCGGCGCTGAGCGGTGGCGGGTCGCGGCTCGGCGGCCGCGATGTCTGTCGATGACGTGAGCTCGAGCTCCCAGATCTCGCCGACGAGCTTTTTGCCGAAGCTCGTGTGCTTCTCGCTCGCCAAGAGCCTGTAGCCCGCCGCCTGGTAGATGCCGCGCGCGGCGGCGAGCACGCGGTTGGTCCACAGGCGGATGCGGCGATAACCGCGCTCGCGCGCAAAGCGCTCGCACTCGTCGACGAGCCGCTTGCCCAGCCCCTGGCCGCGCGCCGCAGGGTCGAGCAGCAGCATTCGCAACTGCGCAATGCCCGGCTCGACCTCGCCCGTGGCCTCGTCGCGCGCCTGCACGAGGAAGACGCAGCCGAGGCGCTCAGGGCCGGCGGCGGTGTCGCGCTCGGCGATCCAGCAGGCCTCGCGCGCCGGGTCGAAACGCTCGATGAAGTCGGCCGCGATGCGCGCCACCAGCGCCTCGAAGCGCCAGTCCCAGCCGTACTCCTGCGCGTAGAGCGCCGCGTGGCGGCTGACGACCCAGCCCATGTCCCCGGGCACCGGCGGGCGCAGCCGCACCGCCGATGGCGGGGCGGCATCACCGGCTTCGGCAGCATCACCGAGCAGCGCGCCCACTCGTTCCGTGGCCGCCATCAGCTCGCGCTGCTGCGCGTCGCTGAGCGGTGCCAGCAGTGCCGACATCTGCTGCTGCGAGCGGCGCTCCAGCGGCGCGAAGGCCCGCTGGCCGGCGGCGCTCAGGCGCAGGGGCCGGCGGCGACGGTCCGCGCGGTCGGCGGCGGCAATCACCAGGCCGCGCCGGCGCAGGCTGGCCAGCAGGCGGCTCAGGTACCCGGTGTCGAGGCCGAGCGTTCGGGCCAGCGCGCTGGCCGTGGTGCCGGGGCTGGCCGGTTCGCCTGCCGCCTGCGGCGCGTGCGCGAGCTCCCACAGCACGCGCGTCTCGGCCAGCGAGAACGGCGAATCGAGCACCCGCTCGCCGAGCACGCCGATGCGCCGCGTGTAGAAGCGGTTGAAGGCGCGCAATGATTGCGCGCGTTGTTCGAGGGCGGGGTCGGTGCGGGTCATGCGCTGCGTGCCTCGTGTGTTTCGTTTGCTTCGCTTGCTTCGTGGGTCGGCGCTGCCTGGCCCGGCATCGCGGAATCGCGAGCATCCGGCAAAAGGTTGCCAAAGGCAAGTATCTGCGCAAACAGCGAGTCGGCCCGTGAAGCGCCGGGCGGCCGCGCCACCCGTAGACTGCGGGGATCCGAACCCGCAGGAACCGCCATGCTCGACCCGCAAGCCCGCGCGCTGCTCGACCTGATGATCGAGAAGGGCGTGCCGCCCACACACACGCTGACGCCGGTCGAGGCGCGGCGGCTCTACCGCGACCGGCGCGGCTTCACGCAGCCCGAGCCACCGGTGCTGGCCGAGGTCCGCGATCTCTCGATGCCGGGCCCCGGCGGTGCCATGCCGATGCGCCTGTTCCGCCCCGCGCCCGCGGCGGGGGCGGGCGGGGCGTCGCCGCTGCTTGTCTACTTCCATGGCGGCGGCTGGACCATCGGCGACCTGGACACGCACGACGTGCTGTGCCGTCAGCTCGCCGTGTCTGGCGACTGCGCCGTGCTCTCGGTGGATTACCGGCTGGCCCCCGAGCACCGGTTCCCCGCTGCGGTGGACGATTGCATCGCTGCCACGCGTTGGGCGCGGGCCGAGGCGGGCGGGCTCGGCATCGATGCCCGCCGCGTTGCCGTGGGCGGCGACAGTGCCGGTGGCAATCTTGCCGCGGTGGTGGCGCTGGCCGAGCGCGATGCTTCCCCGGCGGCGCCTTCGCTGGCGGCGCAGTTGCTGATCTATCCAGCCACTGACATGCGCGCCGTCGCGCCTTCGCACCAGACCAACGCCCAGGGCTACCTGCTCACCGCGGACAGCATCGCCTACTACCGCGGGCACTACACGCCGCAGCCGGCGTCCTGGAACGACTGGCGCGTGTCGCCTCTGCTGGCGAAGAACCTCGCCGGCCTGCCGCCGGCGCTGGTGCTCACCGCCGGCTTCGACCCGCTGCGCGACGAGGGGCGGCAATATGCCGATGCGCTCTCGGCGGCCGGTAACCGCGTGCAGTACGTCTGCTTCGAGCGCCAGGTGCACGGCTTCATCACCATGAGCCGCGTCCTCGACGAGGCGCTCAGTGCGGTGGAGCTGAGCGGCGCGGTGCTGCGGCGCCGCTGGCGTGAGCTCGGAGCGTGAGCTCGGCGCATGTTCTCGGCGCGTGAGCGCCGCCCGTGCAGACGGCAGGCCTGGCTCAGGCTTCTTCGCGCCGCAGGTCTCGAAAGGCCGCGAACAGCCACGAGCGCATGCCCAGCACCAGCGTGTAGGGCCGCTTGTGCGCGGCGGGCAGCTTCTGGTCGGCCAGATGCTGCCGCGCGAAGTCCTGCGCCAGCCGCGCCAGCCGCTCGTTGAAGGCATTGGCCAGGCTCTGCCCGATCTGCCCGTGCACCAGCATCATCATCTCGCCGTCGCCATCGAAACCGCCGCTGTAGTAGTCGGCCACCACATGCTCGCGGAAGTAGCGCATCAAGGGCCCGTCGGGCCGCCAGCGGAAGGTCTTGTCGACGAGCAGCCGGTAGCGGTTCAGTGGCCGCAGCTCGATGACGCCCAGCTTGTCCAGCCGCAGCAGGTGCCCCACCAACTCGGGCTCAGCCAGCCGGTAGGTCGTGTGCATCTGCTCGAAGGTCCATTGGCTCATGCAGCAGATGGCCACGAGCAGCAGCTTGCGGTCGGCGACGACGGCGCGTTCCTGTTCCTCCGTGAGCTCGCGCCTGAGCGGCGGCGTGTCGGCGACGCGCCGTGCCAGCTCGGCGAAGTCCATGCGCAGCACGCGCAGCACCTCGTCGATGCGCGACAGCGGCATGTCGGCCTGCGAGAACATGCGCTTGATGCTGCTCTCGGCCATGCCGAGGTGCTCTGCCAGGTCGGCGTAGGTGACGCCGGCGGTCTTGAGCTCGGCCTTCAGTGCATCGATGAGGTCGCGGGTGGTCGACATGCCGTGGCGGTGCAGTATCGAGTGGCGATACGGGCGGGGCACTCTAGCAGCCACCTCGCGCGGAACGCTGGCGCGCGGCGCCGGGAATGCGCAGCATCGCGGCCCGTCGTGAACTTGCCGCACTTCGCTTGCTTTGCGCTCGCCGTGGCGGCCCTGCACCCATGAACGAGAAGTCCCGATCCGGCCCGCGCTCGCTGGCGGAGTCCATGCGCCAGCCGCGCCACGCGCAGCACGGCACCGCGCGCCGCGCATTCCTGGGCTGCTGCGGCGCCGCGGCGGCCGGGCTCTTCACGAGCCTGGGCGGCTTCTCCGGCCGTGCACATGCTGCGGCCCCTTGGGCCACGGAGTGCCGCCCCGCCTTGCCGCCCGCCGCGGCCGAGCTGCTGCAGCGCGCGTGGCAGGGCCTCGCCGCGGGCGACCTTTGGGACACGCACTGCCACTTGCTCGGCAATGGCGACAGCGGCTCGGGCTGCTACCTGCACCCGAGCCTGACGAGCGGCTTCGATGTCGTCGAGCGCGCGCGCCGGCGGGTCATCCTCAACGCCGCCTGCGTCGACCCCGACGGCGCCTCGGTCGACGAGGCCTACCTGCGCCGGCTGCGCGAGCTGGCCGAGGGTTTCCCGGCGGGTGCGCGTTGGCTGCTCTTCGCCTTCGAGCAGGCGCACGACGACGCGGGCGCGGTGCAGCCTGAAAGAACCACCGTGCATGTGCCGGACCGCTACGCAGCTCGCGTGGCGGCGACGACGCCGGCGCGGTTTGCCTGGGTCGCTTCGATCCACCCCTACCGGCCCGACGCGCTGGCCGCCTTGCAGCAGGCGCGGCGAGACGGCGCCGTGGCCGTGAAGTGGCTGCCGAGCTCGATGAACATCGACCTGCGCGACCCGCGCAGCCTCGCGTTCGGAGAAGCTGCGTCCGCGCTCGGCCTGCCGCTCATCGTGCACTGCGGTGAAGAGAAGGCCGTGCCGGGTGCCAAGCGCGAGGACCTCGTCAACCCGCTGCACGCGCGCGCGCTGCTGGAGCGCGGCGTGCGCGTAATCGTCGCGCACTGCGCCTCGCTCGGCCATGCGGCAGACCTGGACCGGTCCTCGGCCCCCAGCGTGCCGGCCTTCGACCTCTTTGCCCGCCTGATGGACGAACGTGCCTTCGAAGGGCGCCTCTTCGGTGACATCTCGGCTGTGTTCCAGCGCAACCGCCAGCCCGCGGTGTGGCAGGCGCTGCTCGAGCGCAGCCACCAGGGCCGTTGGCACGGCCGGCTGCTGCACGGCTCGGACTATCCGCTGCCCGGCCTCAAGTGGCTCACCAGCCTGCCCCGGCTGCGCGCGGCGGGCCTGCTGGCCGAAGCCGACGAGGCGCCGCTCGTCGAACTGCGCGAGCACAACCCGTTGCTCTTCGACCTGGCGCTCAAGCGTTGCCTGCGGCGCGGCGAGGCGCGCCTGGGGGCCGAGGTCTTCGCGACGCGGCGGCACTTCGTCGGTGCGCCCTAAAGTCGACCTGAAGGCGACCTGGATTCGACCTGAGGTCGGCGTGACTTCGGCCTGAACTCGGCCCGAACTCGGCCCGAGACATCGCCGCGCCGTCTCCTGGCGCCCGCCCGGGTCATCCCCCGAAGGTGGGGCGCAGCCGCCGATACCTTGGGGCCACCTCCGCGACACGACCCGTTCGGGCTTTGACGGCCCGGCGCGCCGTCGCCAAGATGCCTCCATGTCCAACCACCCGCGAGGGTTTCGATGAACGAGCAGGTTCCGATGATCATCAAGCGCGACACCCGTGCCTGGCAGATGCAGGTGTGGCTGTCGTTCGGCGTCGCTGTCACGCTGTGTGCCGTGGGCCTGGCCTGGCTGCCAGGCGACGACCTCGACCGCGCCTTCATGATCATGGGCTACGTGTTCTGCATGTCGGCGGCATTCGCGCTCGCCAAGTTCGTGCGCGACAACGAGCGGCGCACGGTCGACACGCCGATGTTCAAGATGGTCGTCTGGGCCGGCTTCGCGTTCGCCATGGCGCTCACCGGCTGGGGCCTGTGGCGCATGGAGGTCAACCCCACCTACAAGAGCTTCCTGCTCGTGAGCTGGCTCTTCCTCATCTCCACGGTGTTCACGCTGGCCAAGACGCTGCGCGACAAGCACGACGCCGACCTGCAGGAAGCCCGCATGGCCGGCCGCGCGATGGCGCATGCCGAGTCCCGCGGCCAGGCTTGATGGAGAGCATCATGAGCAAGCAGGGCCTGATCAAGTCCTTTGCCTTCGCCATCGCGATGGCCACGACGGCTGTCGCGCCGGTGCGCGCCCACGGCGTCAATGCCTCGGAGGCGAGCTCGCTGTCGCTCTCGCTGCCCGTGGCGGTGTCCATCGCCGGGCCCGTGCTGCTGGTGGCGGGCAGCGCCGCCTTCACCCTCGTCGCGGTGGAGGCTTCGGCCGCCGGCACCGTGTGGATGCTGGAGCGCGCCAGCGACGGCGCCCGCGCCAGCGTGCACTTCGCCGGCCATGTGTCGGCCTCGGTGGGCACGGCCGTCGTCGTCGCGGTGGTGTCCACCGGCTGGGTCCTCTCGGCGGCCGGCACGGCGCTGGCCTTCATCCCGAACGAACTGGGGCGCGCGCTGCTGCACAACGAGCGCATCACGCGATGAGGGCGGTGCTGGCCGCGGTGGCGTTTGCCATGGCCCTCGCCACCGCGCCGAAGGCCGCGCACGCCGGCCGGCCCTGCGACACGCAGCAGAGCACGGCGGGCGAGGTGATGCAAGGCATGGCGCTGGCCGAGGCCACGGCGCGCGCGCTCGACCGCAGCGGCGCGCAGGTGGTCGTGCTGGCGCGCGCCGGGCAGGACCTCTCGCGCTACCAGCTGCGCTGGTCGCACATCGGCTTCGCGTACCGCAGCGGCGATGGCGACGGCGCGCACTGGCGCGTCGTGCACAAGCTCAACCACTGCGGCACCGCCGAGGGCGCCGTCTACCGCCAAGGCCTGGGCGAATTCTTCCTCGACCGGCCGCACCGTTACGAGGCCGCCTACGTCGTGCTCGATGCCGACGCGCAGGCGCGCCTGCTGCCGGTGCTGCGCAGCAACGCCGAGGTGGCGCGCTGGAACGAGCCGCGCTACAGCATGGTCGCCTACCCGTGGGCCACGCGCTACCAGCAAAGCAACCAGTGGGTCATCGAGACGATGGCCGGCGCGATGGACCACCGCGCGGCTCGCAGCCCCGACCCTCGCAGGCAGGCGCAGGCCTGGCTCGGCGCCCAGGGCTACGAACCGCACGTGCTGCGCCTGGGTGCCCTGACGCGGCTCGGCGCGCGCGTGGGCATGGCGCACGTGGCCTTCGACGACCACCCCAACCACAAGCGCTTTGCCGATCGCATCGAGACCGTGACGGCCGACTCGGTATTCGAGTGGCTGGCGCGCTCGGGCCTGGGCGAAGGCCGGCCGACAATCGTGCGCCCCTGAGGCCGCCCGAGCCCAGCACGAGGCGGCGGCCCGGCCCGTTCCGCCAGAAGACCAGAACCCACCGAGGGATCCTCGATGCCAGAACCCCAGGCCGCCCATCCGAACCAGTTCGCGCTGTTGTCGCAGCGCCGCTTCGCGCCCTTCTTCTGGACGCAGTTCCTGGGCGCAGCCAACGACAACGTCTTCAAGTTCGCGTTCACGATGCTGGTCACCTACCGCATCGGCGTGAGCTGGATGCCGCCAGCGATGGCGGGCCTCGTCATCGGCGCCGTCTTCATCGCCCCCTTCCTGCTCTTCTCGGCCACCGCGGGCCAGCTCGCCGACAAGTACGACAAGGCGTTCCTCACGCGCATGGTGAAGAACCTCGAGATCGTCATCATGGTGCTCGGCACCATCGGGCTCTTCGCGCTACACATCCCGCTGCTGCTGGCCTGCATCTTCCTGCTCGGGCTGCACAGCACGCTCTTCGGCCCGGTGAAGTACGCCTACCTGCCCGAGCACCTCTCCGAGCGCGAGCTCACCGGCGGCAACGGCATGATCGAGATGGGCACGTTCGTGGCCATCCTGCTCGGCAACGTGATTGGCGGCGTGCTGATCGCGCTGCCCGAGGACTATTGGCTTCCCAGCGCCAAGGCGGTGGCCCTGACGAGCCTCGCACTGGCGGTGGCCGGGCGCGTGGTGGCGCACTGGGTGCCGGCCACGCCTTCGACGGCCTCGACGCTCAAGATCAACTGGAACCCGGTCAGCGAGACCTGGCGCAACCTCAAGCTCGCCGGCGAGAACGTGGTCGTCTTCCGCTCGCTGCTGGGCATCTCGTGGATGTGGTTCTTCGGCGCCGTGTTCCTCAGCCAGTTTCCGTCACTGGCCAAGGAGGTGCTGCACGGCAACGAGCATGTCGCCTCGCTGCTGCTGGTGGTGTTCTCGGTGGGCATCGGCACCGGCTCGCTGCTGTGCGAGACCTTGTCTCGCCGGCATGTCGAGATCGGCCTCGTGCCGGTGGGGGCGTTCGGCATGACGGTCTTCGCCGTCGACCTCTACTTCGCCGCACGCGGGCTGCCGGCGCCGGCGGCGCCGCACACGCTGGCGACCTTCACCGCCTCCTGGGCGCACTGGCGCGTGCTGCTCGACCTGTGCCTGCTCGCGCTCTTCGCGGGCCTGTACAGCGTGCCGATGTACGCGCTCATCCAGCTGCGCGCGCAGCCCACGCACCGTGCGCGGATCATCGCCGCCAACAACATCCTGAATGCGCTGTTCATGATCGTCAGCTCGGTCGGCGTGGGCCTGTTGCTGAATACGGGCCTGACCATCCCCGAAGTCTTCCTCGTCGTCGGCCTGCTCAACGCGCTGGTTGCCACCTACATCTTCCTGCTCGTGCCGGAGTACCTGCTGCGCTTCCTGTCGTGGATCCTCACGCACCTCATCTACCGCTTCCGCGTGCGCGGCGAGGAGCACATTCCCATCGAGGGTGCGGCGATCCTCGTCTGCAACCACGTCAGCTTCGTCGACGCGATGCTGCTGATGGCGGCGAGCCCGCGGCCCATCCGCTTCATCATGGACCACCGCATCTTCGCGATTCCGGTGCTCGGTTGGCTGTTCCACCTCGCCAAGGCGATCCCGATCGCACCGCAGCGCGAAGACCCGGCCGCGTACGAAAACGCCTTCGCGCAGGCCAACGCCGTGCTGGCCGACGGGCAGCTGTTGTGCATCTTCCCGGAGGGGGCGCTGACGAAGGACGGCGAGCTGGCCGAGTTCAAGGGCGGCGTCATGAAGGTGCTCGCCACGCACCCGGTGCCCGTGGTGCCGCTGGCGCTGCAGAACCTGTGGGGCTCGTTCTTCTCGCGCATCGAGAAGGGCGCGGCGATGGTCAAGCCGTTCCGGCGCGGCTTCTTCACGCCGGTGGGCCTGGTGGCGGGGCCGCCGCTGGCGGCTGCGGAGGTGTCGCCTTCCCTGTTGCGCGATCGCGTGGCGCAGCTGTTGCAGGTGCGATGACGCGGGTGCGCTGAAGCTGCAGGTGCGCTGACCAGCCTGGGCAGCAGCCAGCGTCGTTGAGAGTGCCTGGCGGCCCGCGGGCGGCATTACATTCCGCGTTGCCCCGCGGCACGGTGCCTGCGGGGTCTGACCGGACCGCCCATGACGCTCACCGCCACCGCCCTCGCCGACACCCGCTACCACCTGCACCCCTACACGCAGCCACGCCAGCTCGAGCGCGAGGGCCCGCTCGTCATCACGCGCGGCGAGGGGGTCTACGTCTACGGCGAGGACGGCAAGAAGTACCTCGAAGCGATGGCCGGCCTGTGGTGCGCCTCGCTCGGCTTCTCCGAGAAGCGCCTCGTCGACGCCGCCACGGGGCAGATGCAGACGCTGCCGTATTACCACGCGTTCTCGGGCAAGGTGCCAGGCCCCGTGGCCGAGCTCGTCGAGACGCTGATGCGCTGGGCGCCGGTGCCGATGGCGCGCGTGCTGTTCGCCAACTCGGGTTCGGAGAGCAACGACACGGCCTACAAGCTCGTGCACATGTACAACAACGCGCGCGGCTTGCCGAGGAAGAAGAAGATCCTGGCGCGCGTCAAGGGCTACCACGGCGTCACGGCGGCGGCGGCGTCGATGAGCGGCTTGCCCATCATGCACACGCAGTTCGATTTGCCCCTGCCGGGCATCGTGCGCGTCGGCTGCCCGCACGCCTACCAGTTCGCGAAGGACGGCGAGTCACCCGAGGCCTTCGCGGCGCGGCTGGCCGACGAACTCGAGCAGACGATCGTGAAGGAGGGCCCGGACACCGTGGCCGCCTTCATCGCCGAGCCGGTGCAGGGCGCCGGCGGCGTCATCGTGCCTCCGCCCGGCTACTTCGAGCGCGTGCAGGCCATCCTCGCGAGGCACGATGTGCTCTTCATCGCCGACGAGGTGATCACCGGCTTCGGCCGCCTGGGCACGAACTTCGGCACGCAGTACTACGGCCTCAAGCCCGACCTCATCACCGTCGCCAAGATGATGACGAGCGCCTACGTGCCGATGTCGGCGCTGTACATCAACGACAAGGTCTACCAGGTCATTGCCGACGCCGCGGCAAGCGTGGGCACCTTCGGTCACGGCTACACCTACAGCGGCCATCCCGTCGCCTGCGCGGTGGCGCTGGAGACGCTGCGCATCTACGAGAGCGACCACGTCGTGGAGCACGTGCAGCGCGTGGCGCCGCGCCTGCAGGCGGGGCTGCGCAAGTACGTGGGGCACCCGCTTGTCGGCGACGTGCGCGGCATCGGCCTCATCGGCGCCATCGAGCTCGCGGCCGACCCGAAGGCGCGCAAGCCCTTCGACCCCGCCAAGGGCGTCGGCGCCTACCTCGCCAAGGCAGCGCAGAACCACGGCCTCATCGTGCGCGTGATGGCGGGCGACATCGTCGCCTTCTCGCCGCCGCTCGTCATCACCGAGGCTGAGATCGACGAGGTGCTGGCCAAGCTCGAGCTCGCCATGCGCGACACGATGCGCTGGCTGGACGAGACGGCCAAGGCGGCTTGAGGAGGCCTGCGCATTTCGATCGGGCCGCGCCGAGCTGCATCGAGCCGCATTAGACCGAACTCGAGTCCGACGTCCCCATGGCTCAAACTGCACTGAAGGCATGGCGCCCGTCGCCCCGCTGATCGAATTCGCCGGCGTCAGCAAGGTCTACCCGGGCGCCGTGGAGCCCGCAGTGGACCGGCTCGACCTGGCCATCGCGCGCGGCGAGTTCCTCTCGCTGCTCGGGCCCTCGGGCTCGGGCAAGACGACCTGCCTGATGATGCTCGCCGGCTTCGAGCCGGTGAGCGCCGGCACCATCCGCCTCAACGGCGAGCCCATCGAGTCGCTGCCCGCGCACCGGCGCAACATGGGCGTGGTCTTCCAGAGCTACTCGCTCTTCCCGCACATGACGGTGGCGGGCAACGTGGCCTTCCCGCTTCAGATGCGCGGCCTGTCGGCGGGCGAGATCGACCTGAAGGTGCGCGCCGCCCTGCAGCGCGTGCGGCTGGAGGCCTACGCGGCGCGGCGGCCCAACCAGCTCTCAGGTGGCCAGCAGCAGCGCGTGGCGCTGGCGCGGGCGCTCGTCTTCGAGCCGAGCGTGGTGCTGATGGACGAGCCGCTGGCGGCGCTGGACAAGAAGCTGCGCGAGGAGATGCAGCTCGAGATCCGCCGCCTGCACCGCGAGCTCGGCGTGACCATGGTCTACGTTACGCACGACCAGGGCGAGGCGATGTCGTTGTCGGACCGCGTGGCCGTGTTCCACCGCGGCCGCATCGAGCAGCTCGGCGCGCCGGCCGAGCTCTACGACCGGCCCACCGGCGCGTTTGTCGCCGGTTTCGTCGGCGACAACAACGCCGTGAGCGGGCGGGTCTCCGGGCGCGAGGCCGACGGCAGCCTCGTGCACGTGAGCGTGCTCGGCCGCGCCGGCACGGTGGTGGGCCGCTGCAGCGACGTGCTCGCCGCCGAGCTCAACCTCACGCCCGCGCCGGCGCGGCCCGTGAGCGTGAACATCCGCCCCGAGCGCCTGCGCGTGCTCGGCGCGCGCGACGCGCAAGGCTCGTCGGGCGTGCACGATGACGGACCGGGTGGCCAGCTCAATCGCTGGCCCGCCTCGGTGGTGGACCTCATCCACCAGGGCGACCACTGGCGCCTGATCACGCAGATCGCCGGGGGTGAGAATGCGCCGCCGTGGGTGGTGAAGCTGCCCGCAGGCGCGGCGCCGGCCGGGCTGGCGCCGGGCACGGCGGTGACGCTGGGCTTTGCGCCCGAAGACGCCTGGGTGTTCTGAACTTCGAACGAGCCCGCAGCCTGCGGGCCACACTGCAAGAGGAGAGAGGACCATGAGCAAGACGAGCATCAAGCGGGTCGCATCTGCGGCCGGCGCCGCGCTGGCGGTTGCCGCCGCCTTCGCGGCCACGTTCACGACCGCGGTGGCGCAGACGCGCGACCTCAGCGTCGTCTCCTGGGGCGGCGCCTACCAGGACGGGCAGAAAGAGGTCTACTTCAAGCCCTTCGTCGCCGGCGGCGTGAAGCTCACCGACGAAGCCTGGGACGGCGGCCTCGGCGTGCTGCGCACCAAGATCAAGGGCGGCAACAACACCTGGGACGTGGTGCAGGTGGAGGCCGACGAGCTGGAGGTCGGCTGCGACGAGGGCCTGTTCGAGAAGCTCGACGCGGCCAAGATCGGCGGTGCCGGCCGCTACCTGCCCGGCGCGGTGCACGCCTGCGGTGTCGGCGCCATCATCTACAACCTCGTGCTCGCCTACGACGGCGACAAGCTCAAGGCGGCACCGAACGGCTGGGCCGACTTCTTCGACTCCAAGAAGGTGCCCGGCAAGCGCGCCGTGCGCAACGGCGCCAAGTGGAACCTCGAGATCGCCCTCATCGCCGACGGCGTGCCCAAGGCCGACGTCTACAAGGTGCTGCGCACGCCCGCCGGCGTCGACCGCGCCTTCAAGAAGCTCGACGCCATCAAGGCCGACCTCGTGTTCTGGAAGAGCGGTGCTCAGCCGCCGCAGATGCTGGCCGCCGGCGACGTGGTCATGACCACCGCCTACAACGGCCGCATCACCGCCGCCAACGAGAAGGACAAGAAGAACTTCAAGATGGTCTGGAAGGACACGCCCTACACGATGGACAGCTGGGTCATCATGAAGGGCAGCCCGAACAAGGCCAACGCCGAGAAACTCGTCGAGTTCATGGGCCGGCCCGACAACCAGGCCAAGCTGCCCAAGTACATCCGCTATGGCGTGACGAGCAAGGAGGCGGCGGCCAAGGTCGACCCGGCGCTGATGGGCGAACTGCCCACGAACCCGGTGAACCTGAACCAGGCCTTCGCCGAGGACGTGCGCTTCTGGATCGACAACAGCGACAAGCTCACCGAGCGCTGGAACAAGTGGGCCGCGGCGAAATAGGCCCCCCCCGGAGCGCCTTCGGCGCCTCCCCCCAGGGGGCAACGCCAGCGGTCCGGCGGAGCCGGTCCCGCGGCGTCCGCTTGGCTTGATGCGCCGTGCGAGCTCGGGTGGGCGCTTGCTGGCTCACGCTGCCGCTGGCGGCGTTCCTCTTTGTTTGCTTCGCGCTGCCGCTGGCGTGGATGTTCTCGCTGGCGGTGCGCGAGGCCGAGGTGCCGCGCGCGCTTCCGCGCACGCTGGTGGCGCTGCAAGGCTGGAGCGCCGCGCAGGCGGTGCCGCCACCGGTGTTCGCGGCGCTGGCGCAGGACATCGTCGAGGCGCGCGCCGCCGGCACGCTGGCCGACGCGGCGCGGCGCCTGAATTACGCCACCAACGGCGTGCGCAGCTCGCTGATGCGCGCCGCGCGCGAGGTCGGTTCGTCCCCCCCCGGCACGGCCTTCGACGCCGCCTTCTTCGCCGCCGCCGACCCGACGCTCGCGAGCCCGGCCTTCTTCGCCGCCGTGCAACAGGCGGCCGGGCCCGTGTCGGCCTTCTACCTGCTCGCCGCGCTGGATCTCGAGCGCGACCTGCACGGCTCGATCGGCCCTGCGCCGGCCGAGGAGCGCATCTACCTGCAGGTGCTGCTGCGCACGTTGGGCATCAGCGCCGCGGTGACCGCGCTGTGCCTGCTGCTCGGCTTCCCGGTCGCTGTGCTGCTCACGCAGGTGCAGGGCCGTGCCGCCGAGTGGCTGATGGCGCTCGTGATGCTGCCTTTCTGGACCTCGCTGCTCGTGCGCACGGCGGCCTGGGTGGTGCTGCTGCAGCGCGAAGGGCTGATCAACTCGTTGCTCGCGAGGCTCGGCCTCGTCGCCGAGCCGCTGGCGCTCATCTACAACCGCACCGGTGTGCTCGTGGCGATGACGCACGTGCTGTTGCCGTTCATGATCCTGCCCGTCTACGCCGTGCTGAAGGACATCCCGCCCAACTACCTGCGCGCTGCGGCCAGCCTGGGTGCGCCGCCGCGCGCCGCTTTCTGGCGTGTCTACCTGCCGCTCGCCGCGCCCGGCGTGGCGGGCGGCGCGCTGATGGTCTTCATCCTCGCGCTCGGCTACTACATCACTCCAGCGTTGGTGGGTGGGGGTGGTGACCAGATGCTGTCGTACTTCATCGCCAAGTACACGGCCGAGACGGGCAACTGGGGCCTCGCCGCGGCGCTCGGCCTCGTACTGCTGACGGCGACCTACGTGCTCTACGCGCTCGCGCAGCGCCTGTCGGGCGGCCGCGCGTTGCGCCTCGGGTGAGCAGCCACAAGATGCAGGAGCCAGGCCGATGATCGTCCCCGACCACTGGGCCGAGGCGCGCCGGCAGCACCGCGAGCCCGGGCGGCAGGTGACCGTGCGCCGCTTTGGCTGGTCCACCACCAGCGCCGATGACGCGCAAGCGATGGCCGAGCGCCGCGCCGAAGAGGCGTTGCGCCGCGTGCTGGCCGGCGAGAAGCTGCCCAGGCGCGAACCCAAGGTGCCGTACAACGGCGCCGACGGCGTGCCCATCCGCGAGGAGGTGCTGGCCCGCCATGGCGAGGAAGTCGTGACGCGCAATGCCTACGGCGCGCGCTGCCTCAACTCACCTGCAGCGCTGTTCGCGGACGTCGACTTCGCACCGGTGGCGGGCATCAAGACGGTCCTTGCCACCTTCGCGGTGGGTGCGGCCCTGGCCGTGGCCGGGGGCGCGCTGCTCGGCAGCCGCCTCGTGGGCACCGGGCTCGCGCTCCTGGCGTTGCTGCTCGCTCCCATGGTGGCGAGGCGATTGATCGCCGCCGCGGCCGCGGCGCAAGGCGGGCCGGAAGGCCGCGCGCGGCGCCTGCTCGATCGTTTCGTGGCCGCGCACCCCGGCTGGAACGTGCGTCTCTATCGCACACCCGCGGGGCTGCGGCTGCTGGCCACGCACCGCCCCTGTGAGCCGGCCGAGGCCGAGGTCGGTGCCTTCTTCTCGGCGGTGAAGGCCGACCCGGTGTACGTGCGCATGTGCTTGAACCAGCACTGCTTCCGTGCACGGCTCACGGCCAAGCCCTGGCGCATCGGCATGCCCGGGCACCTGCGGCCGCGGCCGGGTGTCTGGCCCGTCACGCCGCAAGGGCGGGCCGTGCGGGCGGCCTGGGTGGCCGACTACGAGGCGCGCGCGGCCAGCCACGCGGCATGCCGCTACATCGGGTCGGTGGGCTCGGGCGTCATCCACGAGCGGCTGCAGCCCGTGGTGGAACTGCACGACCGCGAATCGCGTGCGCTCGATGCGAACGCAGCGCTCGCATGAGAGCACGGCCGGCATGAAGGAGGCACAGTCCGGCCCGGCGGCACGGCGCCGCCCGCCTGTCGACGCGGCGCGCCTGGCCTTGCGCGTCTATGTGGCAGGCGTGCTGCTGTTCCTCGGGCTGCCGATCCTGGCCATCGTGCCGCTGTCGTTCTCCAGCGGCAGCCTGCTCGTCTACCCGCTGCCCGGGCTCTCGCTGCGCTGGTATGCCGAGGTGCTGACGAGCGCGACGTGGATGCGTGCACTCGGCAACTCGCTCTTCATCGGCGCGCTGGCCACGGTCTGCGCGGTGGTGCTGGGCACGCTCGCTGCGCTGGGCCTGGCGCGCCGGCGCGACGCGTGGGCGGCTGCGCTGAAGATGCTGGCGCTGTCGCCGATGATCGTGCCGGTGATCCTCATCGCCGTGGCGAGCTACTTCTTCCTCGCGCCGCTCGAGCTCACCGGCAGCTACACCGGGCTCGTGCTCACGCACACGGTGATCGCCGTGCCTTTCGTCGTCATCCCCGTGCTCACGGCGCTGGAGCTGCAGGACCCGAACCTCGCACGTGCCGCCGCCGCGTGTGGTGCGACGCCGACGGCGACGTTCTGGCGAGTCACGCTGCCCGGCATCCGCCCGGCGATGGCTTCGGGCGCGCTCTTCGCCTTCGCCGCCTCGTTCGACGACGTGGTGATCGCGCTCTTCATCGCCGGTGCGCAGCAGCGCACGCTGCCGCAGGAGATGTTCTCCGGCCTGCGCGACAGGATCACGCCGGCCATGCTGGCCGTGGCGACGCTGATGATCGGCGTCTCGACGGCGCTGTACCTCGCGGTGGCGCGCGTGCAGCGTCGCGGCAGGGCGGCGCTGATCCAAGGCCGTTGACGCAACTCTAGGGTGCGCTGCCGGAACGGCGGTGGCGTTGAGCAACGTCATCCCGGCCGCACAGGGCGGGCCTAGCGTGAAGCCTTCGTTGAACGGAGGGCGTCATGTCGAGAGTCAAGGGCCGTGCTTTGTGGGCCGCCGTGGCCGGGGCTGCAGCACTGTTGCTGTCCGCGTGCGGCGGAGGCAGCAGCGGCACGCCGGCGCAGCAGTCTGCGAGCAGCTACCTGCAGAAGCTGCCGACCTGGCAGGAGTACAGCCCGGTGAAGCCCGACGTGCCCGAAGCGGCGGGCACGCCCTCGCAGCCGGCACCGGAGACGGTGCAGGGCGTCGAGGTGCGCGACCCGGTCAGCGACCTCGTCACCGGCTACCGCACCGAGGAGTACCTGTGCACGAGCACGCCGTACTCGATGACGGCGACGCCGGAGAAGATCGTCATGTTCAGCCCCGACCGCGAGGTACTGTGGCCCGGGGCGATGCTGCAGGGCAAGAGCCACCGCGACGGCCTCGGCTCGTTGCTGCCGCTGACCATCCGCGAGCGCGCGCCGATCAAGGTCTCGATCCCGTCGCTGGCCACGCAGGACAACTTCCGTCTCGTCGACGTGCCCGACCAGGCCGAGGTGAACCAGGCCATCGGCTCGATGGTGGCCAACGCCGACACGGGCAAGCTGGTGACGCCCAGCACCATCCAGTTCGTGATGGAGGACTACAGCTCCGAGGAGGCCTTCGCGCTGAAGGCGCAGATGTCCGGGCGCTACATGGGCTTCAGCGCCAGCGCCTCGGGCTCGGTCAAGCGCGAGTCCAACGAACACACCGTGATGGTGTACTTCTTCGAGAAGATGTTCGAGGTGGTGGTGGAGCCGCCGGCCACGCCGGGGCAGTTCTTCAGCGAGGACTTCACCGCCACACGCCTGAACGAGCAGATCGAGCTCGGCAAGATCGGGCCCGACAACCCGCCGCTGTACGTCTCGAACGTGGTGTACGGGCGCATGCTCGCCTTCACCTTCACCTCCACGGCCTCGAGCACCGAGATCAAGGCGGCGTTGAGCGCCGCCTACAAGGGCATCTTCAGCGCCAGCGGCAGCCTGAGCACCGAGCACAAGAAGATCCTCGAGCGCGGCAAGATCACGGTCACGTCGCTGGGTGGCGAGTCGAAGGCGACGCTGGGCGTCATCGCCTCGGGCGACTGGAAGGTCTACTTCACGGACACGGCGCGCCTGACGAGCGCCTACCCGATCTCGTACACCTTCCGCAACCTGCGCGACGGCTCCATCGCCAGCGTCACCGAGGCCACGGAATACCGCGTCAAGTCGTGCGAGCTGAAGGGCGCCGCGTTCAGCGGCTTCGTGCTCGACAGTTTCGAGACGCGAACCGACTTCGACGGCTGGGCCGCCTCGGAGGCGGGCCTTGCGCTGACGTGGGGCGAGCCCTACACGCCGCAGAGCATCTTCTACGGCTACGTGAAGGGCAAGCACACGAACGTGCTCGACGCGAACAAGGAGTTCCTCTACGACGTCTACTACCTCGTCGGCCCCACACACTTCCGCGGTGTGCGCTCGGAGTTCTACAAGGGCGAGCTGTCGTTCTGGTACAAGCCCGACGAGTACGTCTACAACCAGGCGGCGGGCGAGTATTGCTACTGGATCCTGTTCTTCCGGGTCTGCAATGCCACGGTGGTGAAGACGAACGAGCGAGTGCTGGCAGAGCAGTTCAGGGTGCGCGCGTTCGACGATGTGACCACCTTCGACCAGGTGGTGATGCGCGGTGGGACGCCGCCGTTCGGGGTGTTGACGATCACCTACAACCCGAAGGACGTGGACATCGGCCTGAACTGGAAGCGCCAGAGCATCCCGCTCAGCAACGACGCCAAGTTCAACTCGCAGTGCGACCGGGCCGACACGGCCATGCGCGGCTGCTGGCTCATCGAGGACCGCATCGCCTCGGAGGAGGAGATCAAGTTCGTGCTCGCCAAGATCACGGACTTCCGCTTCCGCGCCAGCTACCCGCTGCAACGGCGCATGTGCGCCGACGGCTCGGCCTACAACCCGGCCGCGCCGTGCGCGGGCGAGGCCGTCTACATCCCGTACGGCTACGTGGGTGGATTCTTCGACGAGGTGAGGCTGAGCAAGAGCACGCTGTGACAGGCGTGCCCCGGGTGGCCGTGATGGGCTTGGAGTCGCGGAGTGCAGTGACGGAGGCGCAGCGAGGGGAAAGGCAGTAACAGGGTGCAGACAGCACGATGGGGTTGACACGGGAAGCGGCGATGTCTGTATATTTATACAGTATCGAGGCCTGTCTCTCGCTCCCTCCGGTCCCTTCGTTTTCAGCGCCCTGTTCCCGTGTCATCCCCTTCGAGCGTGCCCGTGTCAGGGCAGCGTGGCTTGGCCTTTCCCGCCGCTTCGCCTGCCGCCTTGTCAGTCCCAGAGGCCCTGGTTTCGGCAGGTCCGGTTGCGCGTGAGGCACTGCATCCCGGCCTCTGGCGCGCCAGCCAGGTGGGCCGACCTCGCAAGGCGGTCTTTGCCAGCTGCTTCGACGCCCTCGACGAGGTATTGCCCGGCGGAGGCTGGCCGGCAGGCGCGCTGACCGAACTGCTGTTGCCGCATCCCGGCGTGGGTGAACTGCGCCTGCTCGCGCCCGTGCTGGTGCGGTTGCAGCGCGAGCAGCACGAACGCTGCCTGATGTGGTTCGACCCGCCCGCCCTGCCATGCGCCTGGGCGCTGCGCTCGCTCGGACTCTCTTCGCTGCAGATGGTGGTGGTGCGCTCTCGGGTGGACGCGGTGTTGCCGAGTTCCTCGCGCCGCTCACGCTCAACGCAGGCCGTGCCCTCGGCCCTCTCAGCCGTCTCAGCCCTTTGGGCGCTCGAGCATGCCCTGCGCAGCGGCCATGTCGGCGCCGTGCTCGCCTGGTTGCCGGCGCGGCTGCCTGCCGACGCGCTGCGCCGCCTGCAACTGGCGGCACAGGCGCACGAAGGCCCGGCCTTCCTGCTGCGCGGCGAAGAAGCTGCGCGCCAGGCGAGCCCAGCGCCGCTGCGCCTGCACCTGGCCGCAGCCGCACCCGACTGGCTGCGCGTGAACGTGTTCAAGCGCCGCGGGCCACCGCTGCAGCAGCCGCTGCTGCTGGAACTCGCTTCGGTGCTGGGGCGCCCGGCCCAGGCGCGTGCGCGTGCCGGCGTACTGGCCGCGAAGGAAACCATCGATCAAGGCGCGCTGTCAGAGGCTCCGCGGCAGGGGTCGTGGGCGTGAGGGCTCCGCATGCTGTGGCTGGCCTTGCATCTGCCCCATCTGTCGCTGGAGGCTTTCTGCGCCTCTTTGCCAGGCGAGCCCGGCGCTGCAGGCCGTCTTGCGACGGCCACGCCCGTGGCGCTGGTGGCAGAGCACCGCATCACCGAGTTCAATGCCGCCGCAGCGGCCCTTGGCTTGCGCGTGGGCATGAAGCGCGCCACCTCGCTGGCATTGGCGGCCGACCTGCTGCTGGGCGAAGCCGATCGCGCACGTGATGCGGCCGCGCTGCGTGCCGTGGCGCATGCCGCGCTCGCTTTCACGCCAGCCGTCACGATGCAGGACGGCCAGGCCACCGTGCTGATGGAGGTGAGCGCGAGCCTGCGGCTCTTCGGCGGACTCGCGGCGCTGCACCGTCGGCTGCGGGAGGCGCTCGCGCCGCTCGGGCACCGAGTGCAGATCGCGGCGGCGCCCACGGCCCTGGGCGCGGCCGTGCTGGCGCGCTGGGGGTGCGAGGGGGAGGGCGCAGCGCCTCCCTTCGATCCGATGTTCGGCCCGCATGCCACGCAACTGAGCGAACTCGCCCGCCTGCTCGACCGTGCGCCGGTGTGGCTGCTGGGCCCAGCGCGCGAGCATTGGGAGGCGCTGCAGGGCATGGGCCTGCGCACGCTCTCTGATCTGCGCCAGTTGCCGCGCGCCGGGCTCGCGCGGCGCTTCGGAGAGGGCCTGCTGCAGGACCTCGACCGCGCCCTCGGCCAGGCGCACGATCCGAGGCGCTGGCTGGAGCTGCCCACGCGTTTCGAGACGCGGCTCGAGTTGCACCAGCGCGCCGACAACACCGAGCAGGTGCTCGTGGCCGCAGCGGTGCTGCTGGCTCGGCTGGTGGTGTGGGCGCAGGCGCGGCAAGGTCGCATCGCCGCCTTCACGCTGGCCATGCGGCACGAGCCGCGGCATCGCTCCAACGCCCCTGCCACCGAGTTGCGCATCGAACTGGCCGAGCCTGCGCTCGACCCCGCACACCTGCAACTGCTGCTGCGCGAGCGCCTGGCGCGGGTGACGCTCTGCGCACCGACGTTGGAGGTGCGCCTGCGCTGCCACGAGCTCGTGAGCGGCGCACCACCCAACGGCGAGCTCTTCCCGACGCGCGGCAGCGAGGCGCTGGGCCTCGCCCGCCTGCTCGAACGCCTGCGCGCGCGCCTGGGCGATGCGCAGGTGCAGCGCCTGGAGCCGGTGGCCGACCATCGGCCCGAGCGTGGCACCCGCGGCTTGCCGGCGCTGGCCGTGGTCAGCCCGGTGGCCGTGGCTCGGGTGAAAGCCGCGGTCAAGCCGTCTCCTGGCCCGATGCACCGGGGCACGCGCATCGTCCCGGGTTCCGAGGCACAGGTGACGCTGTCGCAGCCTCAGGTCTCGCTCGAAGAGCAGGCGGTACCCGCAGAACGGTCAGAGCGCGCGCCGACTCGACTTCGTCCTGACTCCCCAGAAAACAGCGCGCTGCCGCTGCACCGCCCGGTGTGGCTGCTGCCCGAGCCGGTGCCGTTGCCCGAGCGCCATGCCCTGCCGATGCTCGACGGACAGCCGCTGCAACTGGTGAGCGGGCCCGAGCGCATCGAGGCCGGATGGTGGGACGGCGAGCCCGCGACGCGCGACTACTTCATCGCACTGGCTGCCGATGGTTCGCTGGTGTGGGTGTGGCGCAGGCGCCTGCCTTCGGATGCCTCGGGCCGCGAAGGGGGCGGCGAAGTGCAGTGGATGCTGCAGGGGCGGTTTGGGTGAGTCGCGCGGCCAGCAGAATCGCCCCATGCGCGAATGGCTCGACCTCATCGCTTCGTGGACGCAAGGCTGGCTGAGCGCCGACGCTGGCCTGGCCGGGCTCTTTGCCTCGGCGCTGCTCTCGGCCACCGTCCTGCCGGGCTCCAGCGAGGTCGTGATGGTGGGGCTGCTCACGGCCTACCCTCACCTCGCCTGGCCGGCGCTGGTCGTGGCGACGCTGGGCAACGTCATCGGTTGCGTGCTGACTTACTGGATGGGCCACGCCGCGCGGCAGGGCTACGAACGCTTCCAGCGCCTGCAGTTCCAGCTCTCGGAGCCGGCGATGGCGCGCCTGCGTCGCCACGGCCCGCCGGCGCTTTTCCTGTCGTTCCTGCCGCTCGTGGGCGACGCGATGGTGCTTGCTGCCGGCTGGGTGCGCCTTCCGTTCTGGCTCAGCCTGACCTGGATGGCCGCTGGCAAGGCAGCGCGCTACCTGCTGCTGGTGCTGTCGATGATGGGGTTGCAGGCCTGGGTCTGAGCGGCGGGCCTGGCCGGCGCACTGCCAGCGCACTGCCAGCGCACTGACAGCTCGCTGCTCAACTCGCCCAGATGCGAGGCTCGTTGGCCTCGAGGCCCCAGCCCAGTTGCCGCCACGAAGCGCGCACCCGCCGCAGCAGCCGCATCGCGGGTTCCACCTCGTGCGCCAGCACGCGCAGCACGAGCAGGCGGCCTTGCAGCAGCGTCGCGCCACCCAGCAGGTCCGGCGCGATGCCACGCTTCGCGCTTTCGACTGTACCGGTGCTGACAGCTGCCGCGCAGGCCGCCAGGGCGGCGCGTGCCGCTTCGAGTGACGCCTCGGCCACCGCGGGCACCCATGCCTCGCCCGCCGCGAACACCAGCGTGCCCAGCACCCGCCGCCCGGCGAGGCCGCAAGGGCCGTCGAGCAGGGCCGAGTCCTGCGCATCGATGACACCGCGCTCGCGCCACAGCCCCTCGATCTCGAACTGCTGCACGAAGCGGCCGCGCGCGAAGGGCTTGTCAGAGGCACCGAGGCCGAGCGCCAGCACCTCCATCGCCATCAGCGAGGCGTCGCCTTCGAGGCGCACGTGCCAGGCGTTGAGCGCGTCGCAGCCGTCGTAGGCCAGCGTCTCCTGCGGCAGCCACTCCAGCTGCGCACCGGCGGCCACGCGGGCCATCACGCGCTGAGCCGCCACGCCGGCGACGCTGCGGTAGAAGCGCGTGGCCGCGGGGTTGGTGACGAGCAGGTGCGCGCCGCGCTCCACCGCCACGTCCACGTCGAGCCGGTCGCCGCCGACGAGCCCGCCCGGCGGGTGCACGAGCACGGCGTGCGCGACGCCGGGGCCCTCGGGGTAGAGCGTCTTCAGCAGCCTCAGTGGCCCGACGTGCGCGCCGTGCAGCCGCGTCGCGGCGCCGTCCCGGCGCGCGTGCAGCGTCAGCCGTGCCGGCCAGCGTGCCGCAGGCTCCACGCCGGGGCCTGCAACGGCCGCGGCGATACCGGCAGCGCCGTCGTCGGGCGGCACAGGCGGGTCCGGCAGCAACGCAGCGTCACGCTTCAACCAGCAGGCCTTTGCGCTCGATGAAGCTCACCACGTCGGCAAGCCCGGCGCACGTCTTGAGGTTGGTCATCACGAAGGGGCGCGCCGGGCGCATGCGCTCGGTGTCCTTGCGCATCACCTCGAGGTCGGCACCCACGTGCGGCGCGAGGTCGGTCTTGTTGATGACGAAGAGGTCGCTCTTGGTGATGCCTGGGCCGCCCTTGCGCGGGATCTTCTCGCCGGCGGCGACGTCGATGACGTAGATGGTGAGGTCGCTCAACTCGGGGCTGAAGGTGGCGGCGAGGTTGTCGCCGCCGCTCTCGATGAACACGATGTCCGCATTCGGGAACTTGCCGAGCATCTGGTCGACGGCCTCGAGGTTGATGGAGGCGTCTTCGCGGATGGCCGTGTGCGGGCAGCCGCCGGTCTCCACGCCCATGATGCGTTCGGCGGGCAGCGCGCCGGCCACGGTGAGCAGGCGTTGGTCTTCCTTGGTGTAGATGTCGTTGGTGACGACGACGAGGTCCCACCGGTCGCGCATCGTCTTGCACAGCATCTCGACGAGTGTGGTCTTGCCCGAGCCGACGGGGCCGCCAACGCCGACGCGCAAGGGCGGCAGTCGCTTGGTGCGGCCGGGGACGTGGTGCAGGGCGCTGGTGCTCATGAGGGCGTCTAGTGGGCGGTTGGAGGTGACGAAGGTTGCGGGAGGTGGCGTTCAGGAAGGAACGTTCTGGAAGCTGCGCTCGGGAAAAGGGGCTCAGGAGCGGAAGAGTCGCGAGTACTGGGCTTCGTGCCGCGCGCAGGCGATGGCCAGGCGCGGCGCGAAGGCCATGGGTTCGGGCATGGCCAGCGCCTCGGCCACCGCGCCAGGGATGGCGGCCACCAGCCGCGCGAGCAACCGCTGCCCGGCGCTCTGGCCGAGCGGCACCGAGCGCACGGCCCCCTGCATCATGTTCTCGGCCCAGCCGAAGGCGGCGGCGTGCAGGCTCTCCTCGAGCGCCGCGCCACGCCAGGCTGCCACGCAGCCCAGCACCACCGGCCAGGTGGGCGCGGGCTGCAGCGTCCGCAGCAGCGGCAGCGTGGGGCAGGGCGTGCCAGGAGCATCGGTGGCACCGGCAGCGTCGGCTTGCAGCGTCTCGATCCAGGCGAGCAGGCTGCGACCCATCTGCTGCGTCTGCAGGAGCGGCTCGGCGGCCTCACGCGTTTGCCGTACCCAGTCGTTGAGCGCGCGCAGCCTGGCCTCGTCGACGGGTGTCGATGAAGCGGCGGCGTGTGCGGCGGTGTGTGCGGCGGCCACCACCGGCAGCTCCGAGCGCGCCATCACGAGCGTGAGCTGGTTGACGAGCCACTCGCGCGCGCTCGCCTCGTCGTGCACGGTGCCTTCGTCGACGGCCGCCTCCAGGCCCTCGGAGTAGCTGAAGGCGCCCACCGGCAGGGCCGGCGAGGCCAACCACAGCAAGTGCAGGAGCGCCGAGGGGCTCGTCATCGCGAAGGGAGGAATCGCACGAGGAATCGCAGCGGGAATCGCAGGAGCAAGTGCGGAACAGAAGCGCTCAGAAGAGGAAGTACCGCTGCGCCATCGGCAACTCCTTGGCCGGCTCGCAGGTGAGCAACTGCCCGTCGGCGCGCACCTCGTAGGTCTGGGCGTCGATCTCCATCTTCGGCAGGTAGGCGTTGTGCACCATGTTCGCCTTCGTCACGCTGCGGTTGCCGCGCACGGCGGCCACGGTCTTCGTGAGCTTGAGCTTCTCGCGCACGCTGCCCGCCACCGCGGCCTGGCTCATGAAGGTGAGCGAGCCCGTGCCCACCGCGCCGCCGAAGCTGCCGAACATCGGCCGGTAGTGCACCGGCTGCGGCGTGGGGATGCTGGCGTTGGCGTCGCCCATCGCGGCCAGCGCGATGAAGCCGCCCTTCAGCACGAGGCTCGGCTTGACGCCGAAGAGCGCCGGCTTCCACAGCACGAGGTCGGCCCACTTGCCGACCTCGATGCTGCCGACCTCGTGCGCGACGCCGTTCGCGAGCGCCGGGTTGATGCCGAGCTTCGCGATATAGCGCTTGACGCGGTGGTTGTCGGCGCGTTCGCTGTCGCCGCCGAGCAGCCCGCCGGGCTGCGTGTTGCCAGCCAGGGCGCCGCGCTGCAGCTTCATCTTGTGCGCTGTCTGCCAGGTGCGGATGATGACCTCGCCGACGCGGCCCATGGCCTGGCTGTCGCTGCTCATCATGCTGATGGCACCGAGGTCGTGCAGCACGTCCTCGGCGGCGATGGTCTCCTTGCGGATGCGGCTCTCGGCGAAGGCCAGGTCCTCGGCGATGCCGGCGTCGAGGTGGTGGCACACCATCAGCATGTCGAGGTGCTCGTCCACCGTGTTCACGGTG
>JAEUPE010000188.1 GCA_016790435.1 Rubrivivax sp.
GCAGGCGGTCCCGGAACAGCGGCGCCACGCGCGCCACGCGGCCGGGGATGTCCTCGGCCACGAGGATCTTCAACGTGGCCAGCGCCGCCGCCGCGGCCACCGGGTGCGCGCTGTAGGTGTAGCCGTGCATGAACTGGCCGCTGCCCGTGGTGTCGGCATCGAAGGCCTCGGCGATGGGCGCGGAGATGGCCGTGGCGCCCAGCGGGATGTAGCCGCTGCTGATGCCCTTGGCGAGGCACCAGAGGTCGGCGTTCACGCCCCACAACCGCGTGCCGAACATCGCGCCGCCGCGGCCGAAGCCGGTGACCACCTCGTCGGCGATCAGCAGCACGCCATGGCGGCTGCAGACCTCGCGCACCAGGGGCCAGAAGTTCGGCGGCGGCACGATGACGCCACCGGCGCCCTGGATGGGCTCGGCGATGAACGCGGCCACCGTGTCCGGGCCCTGGAAGACGATCTCGCGTTCGAGCTGCGCGGCCACGAGCTCGGCCAGGCGTTGCTCGTCGTCGCAGCCGAAGGGGTTGCGGTAGAGCCAGGGCGAGTCGATCTGGAAGCAGCCCGGCAGCAGCGGCTCGTAGGCGCGGCGAAAGCGCGGGTTGCCGTTCAGGCTGGCGCCGCCGATGTGCACGCCGTGGTAGCCCTGCTTCATCGAGATGAACTTCGTGCGCTCGCCCTGGCCGCGCAGCTTGTGGAACTGGCGCGCGATCTTGAGCGCCCCTTCCACCGCATCGCTGCCGCCGTTGCTGAACATCACCGCGGCCACGCCGTCGGGCCGCATCAGGTTCACCAGCGCCGCCGAGAGCTCGATGGCGCGCGGATGCGTGGTGCCGGCGAAGGTGTTGAAGAAGGGCAGCTCGTCCAGCTGCGCGACGATGGCATCGCGCACTGGCCGACAACTGTGGCCGAGGTTGCTGCTCCACAGGCCCGCCACGCCGTCGAGCAGCTTGTGGCCGTCGATGTCCCAGACCCAGCAGCCCTCGCCGCGCGCGATGATGTCCGGGCGCGTGCCCTCGGCCTTCATCGCCTTGGGGTGGGCCATCGGGTGCCATTGGAACTGGGCGTTGTCGCGCTTGAGCGCCTCGGTGGTGGTCATGGGAGGTGCGGCTTTCAGACGTGGCGGATGTAGAAGTCGCGCGCGCCGATGACGTCGCGCTCGGCGGTCTTGGTGATCTCGTCGCGCTTCATGAAGACGTGGTTGGCCACCAGGCCGGCACCCAGCGCCTGCACGAGCTCGGCATCGGCCTCCAGCGCATCGAGCGCGGCGCCCAGCGTGCCGGGCACGCCCTCGGTGGCGTCCTGCCCGGTGAGGCCGTCGCCGGTTTCCATCGACGGCAGCGGGTGGCCGTGCTGCAAGCCCAGGCGCGCGGCCTGCAGCACCGCGGCCACCAGCGTGTACGGGTTGGCGGCGCCGTCGCCCATGCGGTGCTCCAGCCGCGCCGCGGGGCCGTCTTCGGCCGAAACGCGCACGGTGACGTTGCGGTGGTCGATGCCCCAGTTGCGCCAGTAGCCCGACAACGTGGCGGGCTTCAGCCGCTCGTAGGAATTGACGCAGGGTGCGGCCAGCCCAGAGAGTGCCCCGTGGTGATGCAGCAGCCCGGCGATGCACGCGCGCGTGAGCTCGTTCAGCGCGGCCGGGTCGTGACCGCCGTTGATGGCATTGCGCCCCGCCTGCGCGCCCGCGCGGTGGCGCAGAGAGAAGTTGACATGCACGCCGCTGCCGCCCTGCGCGGGCAGTGGCTTGGGCAGGAAGGTGAGCAGCAGGCCATGCTTGAAGGCCACCTCGCGCGCCATCAGGCGGAAGAGCACGATGTCGTCGACCGCCTTCAACGCGTGGTCGAAGGTCAGCGTCAGCTCGTACTGCGGTGAGTCGTACTCGGTGTTCAGGCTGTCGATGGGCAGGCCGCAGGCGGCGGCCTGGGCCCACAGCGCATCGGTGAAGCCACGCGGGTCGGCGAAGGGCCCGGTGGCATAGACGTGCGACGATGGCGTGTCGTAGGGCTTCAGGCTGCCGTCGGGCTCGATCTGGAAGGCGTAGGCCTCGAGCTCGATGCCCACCATCGGGTCGTAGCCCAGCGCCTGCCAGTCGGCAATCGCGCGCTTGAGTGCGCCGCGGCCGCACTGCGGCAGTGGCGCGCCGCGGTTGTCGCGCAGGTCGCACATCACCACGCGCGTGTTCGCCTCCCAGCCGGGGCGCGCGGCCGCGGCCTCGTACACCGCCTCCATGTCGGGCAGGCCTTCGAGCACCGTGGAGCCCGGCGCGGGCAGCAGGTCCTTGTCGTAGCCCACGCCGAAGGTGCCGCGACAGAAGCGCGCGGCGCCGTCGCGGCTGCGCCAGGGCACGTACTTGCCGCGCACGATGTTCAGGTGGTCGCAGAACAGCACGCGCAGGCGTTCGGGGGAGAGGGGTTGTGTCATGGAGGTCCCGTTGGAAGAACGATGGTGAGGCGCGGGGGGGAGGGCCGCTGCTTCAAGCCAGCTGCGTCAAGCCGGATTCTTCAAGCCACGTGTACTCGCACCGGCAGCCGCTTGATGCCGCCGACGAAGTTGCTGCGCAGCCACTCGTGCGCACCGTTGGCCTCGAGCCGGCGGACGCGTGCAACGAGCGCCTGCAGCAGCACGCGCAGTTCCAGCCGCGCCAGCCACATGCCCAGGCACACGTGCGGCCCGCCCTGGCCGAAGCTGAGGTGCCGGTTGTTGCGCCGGGCGAGGTCGATCTCGAATGGCCGCTCGAAGGCCGCTTCGTCGCGGTTGCCGGAGACGAACCACAGCAGCACCTTGTCGCCGCGTCGCACGGTCTTGCCGTGGAACTCGAAGTCGCGCATCGCCGTGCGCCGGAAGTACATGGCCGGCGAGGCCCAGCGGATGAATTCGTCGGGCACCGTCTCCCAGACCTCGGGCCCGGCGCCGCGCAGCTGCTCGAGCAGCTCGGGCCGGTGCACAAAGGCGTGCAGCGCCGCGGCGATGCTGTAGCGCGTGGTGTCGTTGCCGGCGGCCACCAGCAGGCAGAAGAAGTTGCGGAACTCGGTGTCGCTGATGACGTGGCCGTCGGCGTCGGGCTGCGTCACGAGGTGCAGCACGCCGGTGGTGTCGCCGGCGGCGCGTTTGCCCTCCATCAGCCGCCGCGCGTAGTCGTACAGCTCGGCGCCGGCCGGCGAGCGGAAGGGCATCAACCGGTAGGCCTCGGTGTCGGCCTGGTCGAGCACGTGCGTGGTGAACTCCGCGTCGGTGTTGGCGATGAGCGCGTCGCCCTTTTCCACCAGCCAGGGCAGGTCTTCATCGGGTGTGCCGAGGATGCGGCCGAGCATGCGCATCGGCAGCTCGCGCGCGATGCGCTTGACGGCGTCGAACTCGCGCTCGGCGAGCGCGGCGTCGAGGATCTGCTCGCACAACAAGCGGATCTGGTCTTCGAAGAGCGCCACCATCGGCTTGCTGAAGGCCTTGGCCACGAGCAGCCGCGTGCGCGAGTGCTCGGGCGGGTCGGTCTCCTGGAAGGTGCGGCGGGCGAGCACTTCCTCGTCGGTCTGGTCCTCCATGCGGATGCCGTGCGCCGAGCTGAGGGTGGCGAAGTCGCGGTTCAGCGCCAGGATGTCGGCGTGCCGCGTCACGCTCCAGAAGCCCTGGCCGGTGGGGTAGTCGCTCCAGGCCAGCGGGTCTTCGCGGCGCAGGCGCGCGAAGGTGTTGTGGGGTGCGCCCCGCGTGAAGCTGTCGTGGCTCCACAGCGGCGCGTGGCCATCATCCGTGGGGGTCCAGACGGTCACGGCTTCGCTCCCTCGAGAAACTGCGCCAGCCAGCGCATGAAGTGGGCGGCGTCCACCGGCTGCACGAACTGCTCGCGCGCCAGCGCCACCCGCTCGGCGGGCCACGCGTCGCCGAAGGCGTCGAGGAGGGCGAGCACGAACTCGCGGCTGAGCTCGGGGTGGTATTGGGTGGTGAAGAGGTGCTCGCCCACCTGCAGCGCGGCGTGCGGCGTGAAGGTGTCGCCGCCGAGCACGCGCGCCGCGTTCGGCGGCGACAGCACCTGCTCCTGGTGGAGCGCGAAGAGGCGCAACTCGGCCAGCGGCGGCTGCATCCACGCGGGTGCCGGGGTGCCACTGGGGAAGTGGGTGGAGGCCACGCCCAGCCGCCATCCGCCGGGCGAGGGCCCGACGCGGCCGCCCAGCGCCTTGGCGATGAGCTGGTGGCCGAAGCAGATGCCGGCGGTCGGCAGGCGCGACGCATGGCGCGCGCGCACGCGCTGCTCCAGCGCCAGCATCCACGGCGCCTCGTCGTTGACCGAGGCGACGCTGCCCGTGACCACCCAGGCCTCGGCGTCGTCGTCCTCCGGCGGCAACTCGCCATCGCAGGCCTGCCAGGCGCGGTAGTGCCAGCCGGGGCGCAGTGGCTGCAGGCCGGCGATGACCTTCTGGGCATCGTCCGGCCAGCCGCGCGCGAAGGCGGATCGGTCGACGTTGGCGTTGAGAACGGCGATGTGCATGGGGCGGGAGGGGTGGGGACTGTGCTGGGCGTGGCGGCGCGGCGCGCGTCGTTTGCGTCGACGAGCTGGCGCAGGGACACGGATGGCGCAGATGCTAGGGAGCGTGCCCGCGCGCGGCTATCGGCATTGCGCAAGCGCGATCGGGGGATTACCCGAGCATCGGCCATGGCCGAGCGGCCGAATGCGGCGAGCCGACAACTTCAGTGAGGTGCGCTCGAAGTCCTTGCAGCTGCCCGCGCCGGACAAGGTCAGCCATTGCAAGCGCCAGACTCACGCAACTGGCTCTGGGCGGACCCGTTCAATGGCGCCTTCGAGGCGATTCAGCCGCCTCGCTCGCGAGAAGAAGGTTCTTGAGCTGGTCTCAAATCGCGGCGAACTCAGGCCCCGCCGCTGGCCCTGGCAACGCCGCGTTGGGCAGCGTGAAGTGAAAGGCGGCGCCGGTCTGCCCGACCGCACCACTGCCTTCCGCCCAGACCTTGCCGCCGTGGCGCTCGACCGCACAACGCACGATGCTCAGGCCCAGGCCATGCCCCTCGAACTGGTTCGCATGCCCACGGTAGAACGGCCGAAACAACTGGTCCGCCACGGCGGCGTCAATGCCGACGCCGTTGTCCCGAACGGTCACCGTGACGGATCGACCGTCCACCCGCGCATCCACGCTGATGCGCGGCGAGTCGACTTGGCGCGAAAATTTTGCCGCATTTGATAGCAGGTTGACCAGTGCACGCCGCAGCAAAGCAGCGTCGACCTCGACGCGGGGCAGCCTACCGCATTGCAGCGTGGGCGCCGGCTTTCCCCCGAGGCCAAGCACAACCTCGTCGAAAGCAGCCCGCACGAGTTCGCCGAGTTCCACTGGGCCGGGGTTCAGTGGTTGTTGGCCCGCCCTTGCCAGCTGGAGCAAGGCGTCCACGAGTCGGGCTGACTCGTCAGCCTGGGCGGCGATGGCCGACAGCGCTCGCGTCGCGAAGTCCGGCTTGCCCTCGCGCAGATGTGTCTCGGCCATGTGGGCGAGCGTGGCCATGCCCGACAGTGGACCGCGCAGGTCGTGCGAGACGCTGCGATTGAACCCCTCGAGACCCTGGATCAACTCCTGCAGGTGTTCGGTGCGCTGCTGGACACGCGCTTCCAGCTCGGCGTTGACCATCTGCAGCGATTCTTCGGCCCGGGCGCGCCGGCAAATCTCCGCCTCCAGACGCTGGCGCCTCTGCAGCAGGATCAAGCTGAGAAGGATCAATCCGAACACGACCCTCGGCATGGTGGACAGTTCGCGCAGCCATGAGATGGGAGAGCCCGGAATGGCAATCAAGATCGAGATCAGAGGCAACAACAACAGCATCAGGCCGAGCAACCAATGGCCAGCCCGACGATCCTCGGCATGGCGCCTAAGGGCCAGCATGATGGAACCGACGTAGCACAGGAGAACGCCAGGTTGGAACCAGAACAGGTACGGCTCCCCCAACATGCCCGCGGCGTCCGCCAGCACCAGCACGGGCGCCGGAATCCAGCAGGCGATGACCAGGGCCTTCAACCAGCCCCGGGGCCAGCCCAGGTGTAGGACCACGCCAGCATTGATGGCCCAGACCGATGCCGCAATCATCGCCCGCTCAACCCAGGTCGCGGCCAGTGGCGGCGATCCAATGATCGGCGGGAGCCTCACCATCCCATACCAGACCGCGGCCAGCACGAAGCCCAACGCGATCCAGACCAGGCCCGGCTCTCGATCTCGCAGCCAGATCCAGCCAAACGTCACCGCCAGCGCTGCTAGTGCGAAGATCTGAATCTCGACTGCGGCCATGTCAGCGAGGTCGCGGTGGGCCCTTGGCCGCGTACGGAGATCGGGCGGCCCATGCCAGGTGCTCAGCGTCGGCGGCCACGCCTGCACGCGTCTCCCCAGCGCGCACCGGTTCGGACAGGCGGCGAACGACCGCGATCAACAACACGTCACCTTGCGGTCCAGTTCAGGCATGCCCAGAACCAGCTTGGACTTGACGCCGCGCTTCATTCTCGGGAATCACGCAGACGGGTTTGACCGGCATTGCAGGGTCCCTTGGGCAGTCGTTCATCATCGAAAACAATCGGCATGCCGTTGACCAACAGCAGACTGGGCACGCCATTGAAAGACCGCTGGCGAACCGTTGGCGGATGCAGCGCGGACCGGCCAGGATGTGGTGATGATCGGCCAATCGACGGGCAGCGGGCCCAGCTCAAAGGACGCCAAGAACATTTTCGACGGAACCGACCAGATTGTCACAAAGGGACAGCCGCGGGTGGGGCGGAGTGACGTGGCCGGCCGCGCGAGGACCCCAGTCTTTGGGCAGGCGAATCTCGACTCCGCCAATGTCCGCTTCACGCGACCGCTCAGCTCCTCGGTACGTCCCGAGGCGAGGCCTCCGGTCCGGCGCCTGCGCACCTGTGGCGGCCGGCCGGGCGCTGCTACATTGACTCGCTAGTCCAATGCCCGCTCCATCCTCCCCCACCCCGCCGGGGCCGCCCGCTCCACCGTGGCAGTGGTGTGTGCACACCAGCGACGTCGACGCGCAGGCGCGCGCGCAGCCGCAATGGCGCCAGGAGTACGAGCAGATCTCGCCCGGCCGCTTCTCGGGGCTGGTGCACCACGTGCAGCTGCCGGGCGTGCGTCTGGTGCGCGAGGACAGCCACTGCGCGCTGCGCCAGCGGGGTGATCTCGGCCAGCAGGCCTACGGCTTCGCGCTGCCGCTGGCGCAGTCGGGGCCGGCCATCTTCAACGGCCAGCGGGTCGACGGCGACGCCGTCATGGTCGGCCGCGGCGACGAGCTCGACTTCGTGACACCGACGCACTTCTCGCTCATCGCCGTGGTGGTGGACGCCGCGCTGCTGGTGCCGCTGTGGGAGCGGCTGTACCAGAAGCCGCCCTCGGCCTGGCTGGATGCGCAACTGGTGCTGCCGGCGCGGCCTGCGGCGGCGGCCGTGCTGCGCCAGATGCACCTGGCGGCGCTGCGCGACCTGGCCGCGGCCGGCACGCCCTGGCACGACAACGCGGCGCTGGCGCAGTTGCGCGATGCGCTGCTGATGGAGTGGATCGAGGCCCTGCCCGAGCGCGTGGACGCCTCGCAGCTGCCTACCTTGGCCGCGCGCAAGCACCTGGTCGACCGTGCCTGCGAGCGCATGCTGGCCGGCGCCGACGAACCGCTGTCGATGCTGAGCGTGTGCCGCGAGGTCGGCGCCAGCCGCCGCAAGCTCAACTACTGTTTCCAGGGCGTGCTGGGCACGAGCCCGGTGAAGTACCTGCGCGCCGTGCGCCTGAACGGCGTGCGTCGCGAGCTGCGCGCCGGCCGCGCCGGCAGCGTGCAGGAGGCCGCCGCGCGCTGGGGCTTTCGGCACCTGGGGCAGTTCGCGCGCGACTACAAGCAGCAGTTCGGCGAGCTGCCTTCGGCCACGCTGCGCGGCGGCGAAGCCGGCTGCGGGGGCCCGCCGGGCCGCAAGTGAGCGCGGGCGCGCACGGCCAGGCTGGCTAGGGCGTCGTCGCCTTCGCCGCCGCCAGCTCGGTGATGTGCGCGGCGATGCATCGCCAGCGGCCGCCGACGCCACTTGCCTGGTGCCAGATGTCCGTGTAGCGGCTCACGCCGCGGCGGCCGTCCTTCATCTCATAGGCGTTCTCGGCGTGGATCAAGGCCACGGGGCCGAGGCGCCGGACCTGCACGTTGCCCACCGGAAAGCTCCTCATCGTGGTGGCGAACGTCGGGCGCGCAAAGCGCGCCAGGGCCGAGGCGCGGTCATGCAGCGCGCCGTCGCTACTCACCACCACGTACTCGGCCGCGAGGTGTGCGTCGTACCAGGCGATGTCGGCCTCGCGAAAGGCGCGCACGTAGTGGTCGTTCAGCGTGTGCAGCAGGGCCGGGTCGTCGGGCGCCGGGTCCGTGCCCGGCCACGGCGCGCAGGCCGGTGCGGTGCCGGCCACGGGCGCGACGCCGACGCCCCGTTGCAGCAAGGTGTCCTGGGCGCTCACGAGGCGCCAGTCGGTGTCGCACCACAGGTGCACATCGGTGAAGCGCAGCTGGGCCGTCGCGTCGCCGAGCTGGCTCGCCGGGCGCACGCCGTGCTCCAGCGCCACCGCGCCGTAACGTCGTACCAGCGTGTCTTCACGCATGGGCAAAGCGGGTGACGCTGGCGCGCCGAAAGGTGGCGCCAGCGCCAGGCGCTCGGCGATGAAGGCACCGCGTTCGAGCCATTGGCCATCGGCGCGCGTGAAGAGGAAGTCCTCGAACACCTCGCCGCTGCGCTGCGGCGGCAGGGGAGGGAAATCCGGCAACGTCGGCAAGGCATGAAGGGAGGGCCGGGAAGGCACGGGCACGGCTGCGGGCATGGGGCGGGCACTCCTCGATGGGCGAGGCGGCCAGCCTAGGCCTGCATGTGCTGCGGCGCTGTCAGGATCCGATGCAAACGGGCGCCGGACCCTCGCCCGGCGGCGGACGAGCGGGCACCGCCCGGATGCGCGCGCCCATCGCCTGCACCTGCCGCGCCGTGCGGCGATGCACGCCGCGCCGAAGCTGCGCCGGCGTGTGGCCGAAGAGGGCGCGGAAGCGCGCCGTGAAGTGGCTGTGGCTCGAGAAGCCGGCCGCGAGCGCGATGTCGGTGAGGCCGGCATTGCTATCGAGCACGGCGTCGAGCGCCAGCGCCAGCCGCGAGCGCAGCACATGGTCGTAGACCGACAAGCCCAGCTCGGCGCGAAAGCTGTGCGCCAGGTGGCTGACCGAGATGTTGGCGCGCCCGGCCAGCTCGTCGAGCGTCCAGCGCGCCTGGGGCTGCGCCGCGATCAGCTCGACCGCTTGCCGCACGTGCCGCAGGCGGCGGCCGCTGGCGTCGGCGGGTGCGGCGCGCCGGCTGCCCGTGCCGGCGGCGCCAAGGCGGTGTCGACGCGCCGCGCGCAGCACACCGGCCAGCAGGTGGTGTCCGAGTTCCTCCACCTCCAGCACTTCGGCCGGCCCCCGGGCGAGCCGTTGCCAGAGATGCCCGCGCGCAAGCACCAGTGCCGGCGGCAGCGGCAGGTGCATCGCGAAGTCCGTCGCCGCCAGCCCCCGGCCACCCGTGAGCTCGGCAAACATGCGCTCGAGCGCCTCGTCGCCCAGACGCAGCACCAGGCAACGGTCGCCGATGCAGCCCGGAAAGCTCAGCCGGTAGGGCTGGCCCGCGGGAATGAGCAACGCGTGCTGCGGCGTGGCGAAGACCTGCCGGCGCGGCCCGTCGTGCTTGGCAAACACCCCGGCGAGCGGCAGCGCCAGCACGTTGTGTGAAGCGACCTCGATCTCGCCGCACGCGCTGGAGGTGGGGCGCACGGCCACGTGGCCGATCTGCAACCACGGGCCATCGAAGAGGATGCGGCGTTCGGTGAGGGTCACGGCCGGGGCGGGCGCAGGCAGGTTCGCTGCCTCCCGCGATGCACGGGGGTTGCGGCGAGCGTTGCTGCGCGTGCCAGTGTCCCACGGGCCGGCGGCCCGCGCTGTCATGTTCCTGCGCAAAGGGGCCCGGGCCGCCCTCGCGCAGGTCGGGGCAGTCCGGCCGCGGGACGAGTTGGCCTGGGTGGCCGAGGCGGCGCGTCGTGAAACCCAGGCTTGCCCGGCGCCGCGCTGGCTTTCGCGCGATGATCGCGCCGCCTCCCCCTCTACGCGCGACCGACATGCACGCCCCTGCGATCCCGCCCCACTCCTCGATGGCCCGCATCCGGCGCACGTCGCGCCTGTGCCTGCTGGCGCTGCTCGGCCTTCTCGCGGGCTGCACGGGGCCCAGCCAGGTGGGTCTGGCGAGCCACATCAACTTCGCACCGCCGCCGGCCAGCGACCCCGCACCGCTGCTGCAGGAACCGAAGGCCATCGCCGCGGCACTGGCGCGCGGCGGCTATGTCATCTACCTGCGCCATGGCCGCACGCGCTACGACCAGATCGAGATGGAGCGCGAGAACCGCGCCAAGGGCACTTTCGATCTCGCTCGCTGCGAGACGCAGCGACAGCTCTCCGATGAAGGCCGCGCCGAACTGCGCGCCGCGGGTGCGCAGTTCCGTCTGGCGGGGCTGGCTTTCGACGGCGTCTTCAGCAGCCGCTACTGCCGCGCCGTCGAGTCGGCGGCCTTCTTCGTCGACGCGGCCCAGGCCACCGAGATGCTTTCCGGCGAAGGCAGCGTCGGCAAGGACCCGGCGCAGAAGGCGCGCACCGTGGCCTTCCTCTCGCAGCGCCCGGCCGCCGGCCGCAACCACTTCATGATGGCGCACGGCGGCATTTTCTGGGAGGCCACCGGCTTCTCCATCCAGGAGGCGCACGCGGTGGTGCTGGACCCGACCAACCTCAAGGTGATCGTGGCGCGCGTAGCACCCACGGAGTGGGGCGCCGTCGCGCTGGCGCTCGGGCGCTGAGCTGGCGGGGCTCGCCGGAGCAGCCACGCATCGCCGTCACGGCGCCGGCGCGGGGCCGCCCGGCGCGCGAGCACCTTCGAAGCGCTGTTCGAGCAAGTCGGGATCGTCGAAGTGCCGTCGGCCGACGAAGGCGGTGGCATGGTGGCCCCACTGCCGCATCGCCCCCGCGCTGGCGATGCCCATGGGCCAGAAGAGAAAGCGCTCGCCGCGCTCGGTGCCGGCGACGAGGCCATCGGGCCCATAGAGGCTGCGCCGGCCCGCGGGCGTGGCCCCCGGCAGCGGCAGCGAGCGAAGTGCGTGTTCGTCCTGCAGCTCGTAGCGTGCCGTGTCGCCGGGTGCGGCGCCCGCCACTGCCTGCCGCGGCGCGGTGCCGACACCGTTCACGTAGTGCGAGGACGACGCGATGCGCACCACCAGGCGCTGCGAGGGCGACAGCGCGGGCAGCGCAGCGGGCGCGAACATCCACTCCTCGTTCGTCGGCGCGCCCGCACGTGCGCGCAGCGCCGGCGCGGGAAAGAACATGTGGTAGCAGCCGCAGGCATGGATGGTGTCCATGAGGACCGGCTGGCCGTCGTCGCCGAGCGTGAGGCGCACGATGACGCCGTCGAGCGCGCCGGCCAGCAGGTCCAGGCCCGAGCGTGGCGGCCGTTCGGGGAACCAGACCGTGTAGACGAGTTGCAGCCGCCAGCGCCCCTGCAGCCGCATGTGGGCGATGCGGCGGTAGACGACGGGGCGCTGCGTGTCCACCTGCGGCCGTGCATCGGCGGCGGTGCCTGCCCATTGCGGCACGCCGAAGCGGTCGAACGCGCCACGCACCTCGAGCTCGAAGATGGGTGCGTGCCAGGCGAGCAGACGCTGGGCTTCGTCCGGCGTGGGCTGCGGCATGCCGAGGGCGTCGGGCGCCACCGGCCAGGGTGGCGGTGCGGGCGCTGGCGTTGCCTGCGGCCCTGGCTCCCCGCCCGAGACGGGTGCGAAGGACGGCGGTGTCATTGCCAGCAAGGGCGGCGGAACCGAGGCCCAGCGGGCCATGTCGGCCTGCTGCTCGCGCTGCCATCCTTCCACGCCGGCAAAGAAGGGCCAGCGCAGCAACGGGTACAGCCCCAGCGCGCGGCTCGCGGTGCTGTAGCGCTCGGGCACCGTGGCACGGTCGAGCAGTGTCCTTTGCAGCGCCGTCGCCGGCGTTGCGGGCCGGCTTGTGGCGTCGCTGGCGATCGAGGCCACGGGAGGGGCCATGGGAGGGACACCGGAGGAGGCAACGGGTACGACACCGGGTGCGACACCGCGCGTGACAGCGGTCGCGGGTTCGCGAAGCTGGCGCTGTACGCTCGCGCGACAGGCGTCGGTGCGTGCCATCGCCTGCGCGCGGTCGGCCGCCAGGCCGAGCGGGAACACGCTGTCGGGCAAGTTGGCGATCTCGGCTGCCCGCGCCGCGCGGTCGAGCGCCGCAGCACGGTCTAGCCACGCCGTGAAGGCGGTTTCGCTGGCCGCGGCAGGCTCGCGCAGCGCGGCGGCGACGCGGTCGACGCGCAGGCCCGGGAAGCCGGCAACGGCTTCGGCCTCCGCGTCGCCCACACCGGCTGCGGCGACGGCAGCGTCGAGCCGCGCGGTCCAGTCGTGGCAGCCGCCCTCGTCGCGCACCAGCGGGGCCGTCGGCAGCGTCGTGCAAGCGGCGGTGGCCAGCGCCAGCGCCACGAGGGTCAGTCGGCGTCGCAGGCGCGTGCTGGCGCCTCCTTCGGGCGCGTGCAGCGGGGCTTGGAGGACATGCTTCATGCGGCCCATTCTCGGCCGACGGCGTCACGCCTGGCGGTGTGGGGTTGCGTGGTGTCGGACCTGCGGCCGTCCGACGGCACGGCCGCCGGGTGCGTCGGTCAGACGGCGAGGCTCAGCCAGACCGGCTGGTGGTCCGACAAGCGCGTCTGGCTGTCGACCTCCAGGTGCCGCACGCGGGGCAGGAGGTCCTCGCTGAGGAAGAAGAAGTCGCAGGCCACCGGCTCGGGCCCGTAGCGGCGGTCGAAGAGCCGGAAGGTGGGCTCGTGCGTGCGGCCCGGGTGGGCGCGGGGCCACGCGTCGGCCAGCCGGTGCAGCGGTGGCGCCAGCCCGGCCTGGACGGCGGCATAGGCCGGGTCGTTCGTCTCGGCGTTGAAGTCGCCGCATAGCAGGGCGCTGGCGGTGTGCACCTTGGCCTGAAAGGGGCCGCCGCTCTCGTCGGCCAGCGGTGGCGCCAGTGCGTGCGCGCTGGCCTGCCCGTGCAACTCGCGCAGCGCCTGCGCCTGCGCCAGCCGCTGCGAGGCGGAGTAGTACTCCAGGTGCGTCGTCATCACGCGCAGCGGCCCGAACGGCGCCTGCACGGTGGCGGTCACGCACACGCACGGCATCGAGCGTACGCCGCCGTCGGCGGGCCACGGCAGCAGGTGGCGCTGCACCTGCGCCACCGGCGCTCGCGTGGCGACGACGTTGCCGAACCGCTGCCGGCGGCCGTCGCGGCCGAACTCGTCGACGGCGGCGCCGAAGAAGACCTCGAAACCCTGGGGTGCCAGCAACTCGCGCACGCGCGCCACCTGGTCGAAGCCGGCATCACCCATCAGCGCCGGGTAGTCGATGGCGACTTCCTGCAGGCACAGCACGTCGAAGTCGGCCATCGCGCGGGCATGCGCAAGCACGCGCTCGACGCTCACCTGGTCGTCCAGGCCGCAGAACCACTGCACGTTCCACGTGAGGATGTCGAGGGTGTCCTTGCCGTGAGCCTCGGCTTGCACGTGTGTCCGGTTCATGCCGTTCATGCGAGCGCCCCTGTCACTTGATGCCGGCGCGCATGAAGCTCTGCACGAACTGGCGCTGGAAGAGCAGGAAGGCCACCAGCAGTGGCGCCGCGCTCATCAGCGTCGCGGCGGTGATGACGGACCAGTCGATGCCCTGGTCGGTGGACGAGAAGACCTGCAGCCCCACGGTGAGCGGGCGCGCCGCGGTCGTGTTGGTGATGATGAGCGGCCAGAGGAAGTTGTTCCAGTGGTAGCTCACCGAGACGAGCGCGAAGGCCACGTACACCGGCCGTGCCAGCGGCACGTAGACGCGCCACAGGATCTGAAGCGCGCTCGCGCCCTCCACGCGCGCCGCTTCGTCGAGCTCCTTCGGGATGCCCATGAAGGTCTGTCGCAGCAGGAAGATCGCGAAGGCCGAGGCGAAGTAGGGCAGGCCGATGGCAAGCAGGGTGTCGACGAGCCCGAGCTGCGTCATCGTCTTGTAGTTCTCGACGAGCAGGATGTCGGGCATCACCATCAGCTGCACGAGCACGAGGGCGAAGAGCACCGGCTTGCCCGGGAACTCGAAGCGGGCGAAGGCGTAGGCCGCGAGCGTGCTCAGCACGAGCTGGCAACCGAGGATCATGGTGACGAGCGCGAAGGTGTTGATGAAGTAGCGCCCGAAGGGCGCCGCCTCCCAGGCGCGCGCGAAGTTCTCGAGCGTGAGCGGCGCGTTCCACACGAACCGGGTCGAGTACTCGCCGGGGTGGAAGGCGGTCCACACCGCATAGGCCAGCGGCAGGATCCACAGCAGCGCGAGCAGCCACGCGGCCACGGTGTCGAGCCAGCCGGGTTCGCCGTGCGCGAGTCGCGCGGCGCGGCGTGCGGAGCTCGAGATGGGGGCGGCGGCGGTGGTCATGCGGCACGCCTCACTTGTAGTGCACCCGCCGGTCGAGCACGAAGAACTGCACCAGTGCCACCGTGGCCAGCACGGCCAGCAGCACCATCGTCAGCGCTGCCGCGTAGCCGCGGTCCCAGTAGCGGAAGCCGACTTCGTAGAGATGGAAGAGCAGCAGCGTCGAGGCGTTGTCCGGCCCGCCGCGCGTGAGCACCACGATGTGGTCGACCATGCGCACGGCGTTGATGACGGCGTTGACCATGACGAAGAGCGTGGTCGGCATGAGCAGCGGCCACAGCACGCGGCGGAAGAAGTACCAGCGCGAAGCGCCCTCGATGGCCGCCGCCTCGCGCAGGCTCGGGTTCAGCCCCTGCAGCGCCGCGAGGTAGAAGATCATGAAGAAGCCGGCCTCCTTCCACACCGCCACCGCCGTGACGGCGCCGAGCGCGGTGCGCTGGTCGCCGAGCCAGTTCTGCGAGCGCGCGCCGAAGAGGCCGGTGATCTGCTCGAGCAGGCCGTATTGCGGCGTGTAGAAGAAGAGCCAGATGTTGGCCACCGCCACCATCGGCAGCACGGTGGGCGTGAAGTACGCCAGGCGCAGGAAGGCACGGCCGGCAATGCGTTCGTTGACCCACAGCGCCATCGCGAGCGCCAGGCCGATGGACAGCGGAATGGTCGCGAGCGCGAACCACAGGTTGTTGACCACCGCCTTCCAGAACACCGGGTCCGCGGCCATCACCTGGTAGTTCTCGAGCCCCACCCACACCGCCGGGCGCTGGCCCTTCGGCGTGGAGTGCAGGCTGTCCCACAGCGTGGCGACGGCCGGGTAGTGCGTGAACGACGCCAGCAGCACGAGCGCAGGCAGCAGCAGCAGCCAGGCGTGGATGGCCTGCCGGCTGATGCCGCGCTCGTGCGTCATGGACGGGACTGCCCTGGATCCAGCGGCGTGCGCCGCCGCGCCTTCGCTCGCACGCTCACTTGTAAGAGCGCAGCAGCCGCTCGGCCTCGGCCTGGGCGTCCTTCATCGCCTGCGCCGGCGTCTTGGTGCCGGTGAGGGCCGCCTGCAGGCCGTCGTTCAGCGCCTTGGTCACGCGCTGGTTGTCGTGCGTGGAGAACTCGGCCAGCGCATGCGGCAACTGGTCGCGCGCCACGAGCGCCGGCGGGAACTCGGCGCCGTACTTCTTCAGCGCCTCGGTGGCGTAGGCGGCCTCGCTCACGGCCACGTAACCGGTGTCCATGCTCCAGCGCGCGGCGCGCTCGGGCTGCGTCATCCACTTGATGAAGCGGAAGGCGGCTTCCTGCTGCGCCGGCGTCGCCTTCTTGCTGATGTAGAAGTTGCCGCCGCCCGTGGGCGAGCCGCGCTTCTTGCCCGCAGGCAGCATGGCGACGCCGAAGTCGAACTTGGCGTTCGTGCGCACGTTGGTGAGGTTGCCGGTGGTCGTCCACATCATCGCCACCTTGCGCTCGAAGAAGTCCTTGGGCGTCGTGCCCCATTCGACGACGCCGCTCGGGTGCACGCCCTGCTTGCCGAGGTCCACCCAGTACTGCAGCGCCTGCACGACGGCCGGGTCGTCGAAGCGGACCGCGTTGCCGGCGTCGTTGGCCAGGGCCACGCCGTTGGGGATGACGAGGCCCTGGAACAGCCAGTACGGGAAGCCGCTGGAGGGAATCTGCACGCCGTACTGCGTCACCTTGCCCGAGGCGTCGCGCACGGTCAGCTTCTTGGCCATCTCGGCCATCTCGGCCCAGGTGGCGGGCGGCTTGTTGGGGTCGAGGCCGGCGGCCTTGAAGGCCTCCTTGTTCCAGTAC
>JAEUPE010000189.1 GCA_016790435.1 Rubrivivax sp.
CCGGCGAGCTGACGGTGCTGCGCCAGGACGACCTGCAGTTCACGCGCGACGAGGTGCGTGCCCTGTTGGCGCAGCCCGGCGGCGAGGGCGTCGACGAGGCCGCGGCCACGGCACTGCATGCCCGCACCGCCGGCTGGGCGGCCGGCCTGCGCCTGGCACTCACCGGCGCGCGCGGCGGCAGCCCGGGCAGCGCCATCGACCGGCAGGCCTTCGAGTTCCTCACCACCGAGGTGCTGGCGCGCATCCACCCCGATCTGCGCGGCTTCCTGCTCGACACGAGCGTGCTGCACGAGCTCGACGAGGCGCGCTGCAGCGCACTCACCGGCGACACCCGCGCCGCCGCCTGGCTGGACGACATCGAACGGCTCGGCCTCTTCGCCTCCGTCGTCGACGAGGCCACGCACACGTTGCGCCTGCACGACCTCTTCCGCGAGGCACTGCAGCACCGGCTGCGCATCGAGCGCGGCAGTGCGGCCTGGGCCGAGATGCTTGGGCGCGCCGCGGCGGTCGAACCCGACCCGACGCGCCGCGTCACGCTGCTGCTGCTGCGCGCGCAGCGCCACGAGGCAGCGGCGGCGGAGATGCCCGCCATCGGCTGGCAACTGCTGTTCCAGGGTGGCATCCCGACGCTGCTGCGCCTGTGCGAGCAGTTCCCGACCGCGGTCGCCGAGGGCAGCGCCGAGGTGCAGCAGGTGCTGGGCCTGGCGCGCTGGCATGTGTGGGAGGTGCGTGCGGCCGAACGACATTTCGCCCGCGCCGAGTCGCTCTACGCGCAACGGGGTGACACGGCAGGGGCCGATGCGGTGCGCGGGTTCCGCGCGATCACGCTGTTGTCGCAGGGGCGGCTGCAGAGCGCGCAGCCGCTCGTGGCCGCCCTGCGCAGCGGCCCCGATGCGACGGACGTCGCCACCAGCGACACGGGCACCACCGCGGCGGCCCGCGCCGACGCGCGCCTCGCTGCGCTGCTCGCCGAGGCCTGGCTCGCGGTGGAGAGCGGCGACTTCGATGCCGTGGCGCCGCGCTTCGCGGCCTTGCTGGACTTGCTGGAGGCCGAGAACCGGCTCGAGCACTGGTGGCTCGTCATCCCCTCGCCGCGCATCGCGGCCTGCCGCGGCATGGGCCCGCTGCTCGGCCGCTGGGCCGCGGGCGTGCTGGCCGCCACCGGCGAGCAGCCGCTGCCGCTGCACACGCTGGCCCTGCTGGCGCTGGGCTGGCAGGCCTTGTGGCAGGGCCGCATCGACGAGGCGGCGGCCCACCTGCAACGCGCCGACGCCTCCGCCTCCTGGACCGGCCAGCACGTCATCGCGCGCAGTCACTCGCTGGCGCTGCGCGCGCTGCTGCAGGCGCTGCGCGGCGAAGCGGCCGAGGCGCTGGCGCTGGCACGCGACCGCGTCGAGGGCTTCCCGGCCAGCTACGGCGCATGGGGGCAGTGGCAGATGCTCTTCTTCGCCGGCAAGATCGCCGCGCTGTGCGGTGACTTCGAGGCCTTGCGCGGCTGGCTGCAGCGCCTGGAGGCGCTGGGCCCGGCGATGGCGGAGATCGGACCGCGGCCCATGCACTCCGAGCTCGGCCTGCGCGGCGCGCTCGCATGGCACGAGGGGCGCGAGGCCGAGGCCGAGGCGCACTGGCAGGCGGCGCTCGCCGACGAGGAGCACGCCGACCTCTTCGGCCAGGCGAGCGAGTTGCGCGTGCGCCTGGCGCTGGTGCGCTTGCGCCGCGGCGCGCCGGCCGAAGCCGCCGCCTGGCTGCGGCCGCTGCTCGCCGCCGCCGCGCCGGCGCCGCGTGGTGCGGTCTTCGCTGCCGACGCGCTGCGCGAGCTGGCCGCGGCCGAATGGCAGGCGCTCCTGGGCGCCGGCGCCATCGACGCCCTGCGCGGCTGGGCCGCCCAGCTCGCACCGGCCGCCGCGGGCGCGGGAAGCGCAACGATCCGCATCAACATCCCGAACGCCGAGGCCCCCTCTGCCGAGTTCGGCCCACTCACTTCGCGCGAGGCCGAGGTGCTGGCCCTCGTGGCGCGCGGCCAGAGCAACAAGCTCATCGCGCGCGAGCTGGGCCTGAGCCCGCACACGGTGAAGCGCCACGTGGCGAACCTGCTCGACAAACTCGTGCTGGCCTCGCGCAGCCAGGCCGCGGCCTGGTATCACGCGCAGGCGGCAGGCTCGCGGCGCACCTGACCCGCTTCGCCGCGTGGCGCTGGGTGCCAGGAAAGCAAGCCGGGAGGTCGCGCCGGGCAGCGCCCTCAATCGTCTGCCGAGCCGATGCTGCGCCACGGCAGCCGGCAGTACAACCGGCGCAAGGGACGTGCGCGACAGGAGGCCCCGATGCCCGATCCATTGAAGATGCACGACGCGCGGCTCGGCCGCGTGACCCTGTGGGCAGCGCTGGCCGCCTTCGCCCTGCACGTGCTGGGCACCGTGCTCGCATTGCCCGGCGGCCAGGGCGCGGAACCCTTCCTCGGCCTCGGTGCGGCCGGAATGACCGACGCGGCCGAGCTCGACGCGGTGCGCGAGGCCTGGAGCCGCCTGGTGCTGGTGGCGGTGGGCCCGATGAAGGCCTCGCTCTCGGCTGTGGCGCTGGGCTACTTCGCGCTCGACACCATCGCCTTCATGCCGCTGTATGGGCTGCTGTTCTTCGCCGTCGGGCGCCGGCTCGCACGGGAGGAAACATCGGTCGGCACGAAACGCATCGCGCAGGTGCTCGTGGCCCTGACGCCGTGGCTGCTCGCCGTGGACCTGGTGGAGAACACCGGCGGCCTCGCGCGCCTGGCGGGCGGCGGCTGGGCCCTGGTGCCCGTGGCCGGGTTGGCCATCGGGTCGGCCGCATTGGCCTGGTGGCTGTGGTGTGGCCCGCTCGGCGGGCCGGCGCTCCTGCAAGCGCTGGCTGGCCAGCAGCAGCGCTGGCAGTCGCTGCCGCGCCGAGTGCCACGCTGGCTGGTCGCTGCCGCGGTGGCTGCCATCGCACTGCTGGTCGCGCATGCCTTTGCGCCTGGCGTCGCCTTGCGCGCCGGCGCCGCCGTGCACGGCGCCAAGCAGGGGCTGGCGGTGGCCATCGCGTTGTTGTTCGTGGCGCTGGCGCTCGTCTGGCTCTTTCGTCGCGACGGTGCGCAAAGCGGGCGCGCCGCCTTGCGCCTGGGCCTGGCAGACATCCTGTGGCGCACGAGGTACGTGCTCGTGGCGCTGGCGGCGCTGATCGGCTTCACGCTCGTGCTGGACCAGTGCCGCGACGTCGCCATCGGCGTGGCCGACGGCCTCTTCGCCTGGCCGCAGGCCCTGTGGGCCTGGCCGACGGCGGCACTGAGCGTGCTGGCGGTCTGGGCGCTCTCGTTTTCGTGCTGGCTGTGGACGCGCCTCATCTGCCGCATGCCGGCACCCGGCAGCAGCCCGCACGGCCTGCCCGAGGACGTGGAGGCGACGCTGCGCAGCGCCGCGCGCGGTGCGGCACGGCTGCTCGGCATCGCGCCGGCTCTCGTGGCAGCGCTCATGAGCGCGCTGGCGGCACGCGATGCCGTCTGGGCAGCCGCACGCGGCGAAGCGGCGTGGATCCTCTCGCCGCTGCTCCTGCTGGGCATGGGCCTGGCCTGCCTCGTCGGCGCGCTGGTCTTCCTCTGGGACCGCGAGCGCCTGTCCAGCGCCGGCACGGCCGGCCCCGAGGACTACTACAACGACCCCAGCCTCGCGCCCGGCAGCGACTGGTTGAAGCAGGTGGCCGGCGAGAAGTACCGCTTCATCACTGCCCGCGGGCCGGGGGCGTTCTCGATGCCCCTCATCGCGCTGGCGCTGGCCGTCGGCCTGCGCTGCCTGGCGGTGGCCTTCGAGCCGGGCGTGCCGCTGGCCTTCGCGGTGATCGTCTTCGCACTCGTCGGCTGGCTCGGCGTCTTCGGCTGGCTCTCGGTGAAGGAGCAGCGCGACTCGCGGCCGTGGCTGCTGCTGCTCATCGCCTTCATCGGCGCGCTCGGCTTCGCCGGCTTCACCGACAACCACGCGGTGCGCGTGATCACGGGCTCCGAGGGGGCCGCCCTGCCCGGCGTGGGCTGGCAGATCGCCGGCACCTTGGGCCTCGCCGGGCTTGTACTCGCTACCGGTTGGGCCGTGGCACGAGGCGACGCACGCTGGTCCTGGCCCAGGGTGATGGGCGGCGTGGGCCTGGCGGCTGCGCTGCTGCTGGTGGTCTTCGACCGCGTCAGCCATCGCGACGCGCCGCTGTCCCAGGCCGCGGCGCCACGGCCGAACGTCGACGAGGCCATCGGACGCTGGCTCGATGGCCTCTGGGACGAAGGGCGCGGCGCGGCGCGGCAGCGGGTGTTCCTCGTCGCCAGCGAAGGCGGTGGCGTGCGCGCGGCCTACTGGACGGCGCGCAGCCTGCAGCTGCTGCGCGAGCAGGTGCCCGACTTCGACCGCCGCACGCTGATGCTTTCTGGCGTCTCGGGCGGCGCCGTCGGCGAGGCCGTCTATCACGCCTGCGCAGGAGCCGGCGCGTGCATCGACCGTTTCGGGCACGCCGACTTGCTGACGCCGCTGCTCGGCGCCTGGCTGTTCGAGGACCTGCTGGCGCGTGTGCTGCCCACCTCGTTGCCCGCGCAGCAGTGGCTGGAAGGCATCTGCCGGCAACCGGGTTGCGGCTTCCTCTCGCGTGGCATGTGGTTCGAGCAGGCGCTCGAACGCGCCGTGCCGGAGCTGGCGGCGGGCATCGGCCGGCTCGGCAGCACCGGCAGCCCAGCCGGTGCCGGCCGGGCACACACCCCGCACCTCTTCCTCAATGCGACCTGGGTGGAGACCGGCGACCGTGCCATCGCATCCAGCGTCGTGGCCGACTGGCAGCAGGACCGCTTCACCAACGTGCGCGACCAGCTCGAGCAGGCGGGTCGCGGCCGCCCGCAACCCGTCGACATCCCGCTCTCGGCCGCGGCGCACAACGCGGCCCGCTTCCCCTTCGTCAACGCCATCGGGCGCCTGCGCGGCGGCGACGGCCAGCAGGGCCACCTCGCCGACGGCGGCTACTTCGACAACGGCGGCGCGCACACCACCCTCGACGTGCTGGCGCGGCTGCAGCGCCGGGTCGCCGAGCAAGCGGCCTGTGCCGGCGACGACGAGCCCTGCCGGCGCCGCAGCGAGTGGCTGCGCCGCCTGCGCCCGACGGTCATCGTCATCCAGAACGGCGTCACCGAGCCCTGCACGCAGGAGGCGGCCAGGGAACGGCTCGCGTGCCTGCGCCGCAGTTGGGGTCTGGGTGCGGATCCCAGTCCGGACGCAGTTCCGGTTTCGGGAGCGGGCGCGGGGGTGACACGCGTTCCCTACGACCCATCGGCGCCGGTGCAGGCCGGCCGGCTGTCGCTGTTCGCCGACCTGCTCGGGCCGCTGGTGACCGTGGTCAACGTGGCGGGCACCGGGGCCAACGGCCGGCGTGCCGAAGCGCTGCTGCAGCGGCAATGCCAAGCCTTCGGCGCGCCCGATTGCCTCGTGCAACTGGCGCAGCGCAGCGACGGCTTGCTCTACCCGCTCGGCTGGTATCTCTCACCGACGGCCCGGCACGCGTTGGACGAGCAGGCACACGATCGCGTCAAGGAACTGGCGGCGCGCTTCGGGCCCTGAGGCCCGCCGGCCCTCTGGGTCTGCCGCTTTCAACATCGCAGGGGTCCACCGCTGGGCTTGTCCGCGGGTTCAGGCCGCCGGGTTCGGCCGCGGGATCCGCCCCGCCGGCCCGGTCGTCGCGGGCGACCGGGCTTTCGTCGCAACGCGCTCGCGTTGCGCACGCGCATCCAGCAAGATGCCTGGAGGTTCCGCGATCACCGGAACCGGCCCGGCGAGAGGATGGCGGGCGAGGCATGGATCATGGAGCGACGATGAACCGATTTCACTCACCCGCCCGGCTCGCTGCGGCCGCCGCGGTCACGGCACTGCTGCTCGCGGCCTGCGCGACGCCGAAGCCCGCGCGCATGGAGCGGCCCGCCGGGCTGCAAGGCCTGGCCGAAGAACGGCTCGAAGGCGCCGGCGCGGGCCGCAGCGGGCGCTGGAGGCTGGCCGGGCTCGAAGGCGAGTTCGAGCGCACGGCCGACCGGCTCGGCCTGTTCGATGTCGTCTCGCGCGACCGCGCTTCGGTGCGGTTGACCTGGCGCACGCCGGCGGGCCAGTCGGGCGAGTTGTCCTGCAAGGCGGCGCAAACCGAGGCCACGGCCGGCATCGCCCAGGCCACGGTACGCCCCTTCGCGGTCGAATGCACGATGCGCGCGGCGCAAGCCGACCGGCCCGAGCGCACGGGCACGCTGCGCCTGGAGGGCCGCGCCGCCGCCGGCGGCACGCGCCAGGAACGCAGCGGCCGCTGGAATGCCGGCGACGTGTCGATGGACATCCACTCGGTGCACCGCGTCGAGGGCTCGCCACTGCCGCTGGAGGCACCGTTCGGCTACGTTCTCAGCCGCGCCGGCACGCCTGTGGCTGCCGTCGAACTCGACGGACTGCGGCCGCGCCTGTGGCGGCCATCCGAGGGCACGGCGTCGCGCGACGACGCGACGGTCGCGCTGGTGGCCCTGGCCCTGCTGTGGGACCCGGCTCGCTGATACGGGCCCGATGACCCCGGCCACGGATCCCGGCCGCTGACGCACGCCGAGGAGTCGGCGCTTCGGACCCGAGCTCGCCCCGGCCGTCAGCCGATCACTTCCGGCCAGGCCGTGTGGAAGGTCTCGCCCGCCGGGCGGTCGACGCGCTCGTAGGTGTGGGCGCCGAAGAAGTCGCGCTGCGCCTGCAGCAGGTTGGCCGGCAGGCGCGCGCTGCGGTAGGCGTCGTAGTAGGCGAGCGAGGCGCTCATCGCCGGCACCGGCACGCCGGCGCGCACGGCCATGGCCACGACCTCGCGCCAGGCGCCCTGGGCGCGGTTGAGCACCCCCTCGAAGAACGGCGCGAGCATGAGGTTGGCCGGCGGCGAGGTGGCGCCTGCGGCCCGGTAGGCCTCGGCGATGTGGCCGAGGAAGCGCGCGCGGATGATGCAACCGCCGCGCCAGATGCGCGCGATGCCGCCGAGGTCGAGCGCCCACTGCTTCTTCTCGCTCATCGTGCGCATGAGGTCCAGGCCCTGCGCGTAGCTGACGATCTTGCTAGCATAGAGCGCCTCGTGCAGGTAGGGCACGAGGTCGGCCGTGCTCTTGCCCAGGCGCTGCACAGGCCCGTGCAGGCGCGCGCTCGCCGCCACGCGCGCCGCCTTCATCGAGCTCAGCACGCGCGCCTCGACGGCGGCGTTGATGGTGCTCACGACGACGGCGTTGTCGGCGGCGCTCATCAGCGTCCACTGGCCGGTGCCCTTCTGACCGGCCTTGTCGAGGATGATGTCGACGATGGGCCCGCCGGTGTCCGGGTCGCGCTGGGCCAGGATGCGCGCGGTGATCTCGATCAGGTAGCTCTGCAGCTCGCCGTCGTTCCACTTCGCGAACACCGCGGCCATCGCGTCGGTGCCCATGCCGGCGGCCTGCATCAGCGCGTAGACCTCGCAGATGAGCTGCATGTCGCCGTACTCGATCCCGTTGTGCACCATCTTCACGTAGTGGCCGGCGCCGCCGGGGCCGACGTGCATGACGCACGGCTCGCCACCCACCCTGGCGGCGATGCTCTCGAAGATGGGCCGCAGCACCTGCCAGGTGCTGGCTGGGCCGCCGGGCATGATCGACGGGCCCTTGCGCGCGCCCTCCTCACCCCCCGAGACGCCGGCGCCGACGAAGCGCAGTCCGCGCGCGCTGAGCGACGCGTCGCGCCGCTCGGTGTCGGCGTAGTGGCTGTTGCCGCCATCGATGACGATGTCGTCGCGGTCGAGCAGCGGCATCAGTTGCTCGAGCACCGCGTCGACCGCCGCGCCGGCCTTCACCATGAGCATGATCGTGCGCGGCCGCGCCAGCGAGGCGACGAACTCCGGCAGCGTCTTCGTCGCCGTGAGGTGCTTGCCGGGGTGCGCGGCGACGAAGGCCTCGGTCACGTCGGCGCTGCGGTTGAACACGCTCACCGGAAAGCCGCGGCTCTCGACGTTGAGCACGAGGTTCTGGCCCATCACGGCCAGGCCGATGAGGCCGAAGGGGTTCAAGGCAGGAGCGGGCATGCGTGTGAGACCGGGGGAGGCACCGGGGAGGCGGCCGGCCAATGTAGCGTGACAATGACCGCCACCCGCACCGCACCTTCCCCCGCGACAGCGACCGCTTCCACGTCCGCCCCCTTCCTCACCCCGTCCTCACCCCTTCCGCACCCGAACTCGCAGCCACGCGAAGAGCGCCCGGAGCCGCCCATGATCCAAGGCATGAACCACTTCACCATCACCGCCGAAGACCGCGCGAAGACGCTCGACTTCTACTGCGGCCTGCTCGGGCTGGTGGAGGGCCACCGGCCCGACCTCGGCTTCCCCGGTGCGTGGCTCTACCCGCCGGGCGGCCCGCAGGCCGTGCTGCACATCTACTGGGACCGGCCGATGCCGACCCAGCGCACCGGCGTCATCGACCACCTCGCCTTCACCGCGAACGACCTGAAGGCCGTGAAGGCGCGCTTCGACGAACGCGGCCTGAAGTACGACCTGCGCCGCCAGGCCGGTGCCGGCACCTGGCAGCTCTTCAGCTTCGACCCCCACGGCGCCAAGGTCGAGCTCGACTTCGATCCCGCCGAGTCGCCTTGAGCCGCTGCCACGCCTGAGAGCCCGAGCCAACCGGCGCGCCGCGGCATGGCCAAGCTGTACTTCCGCTACGCGGCGATGAACGCCGGCAAGAGCACGGCGCTGCTTCAGGCCGCGCACAACTACGAGGAGCGCGGCATGAAGGTCGCGCTCTTCACCGCCGCGCACGACGACCGCACCGGCCGCGGCGTCATCGGCTCGCGCCTCGGCCTGACCCGCGGCGCCGACACCTTCGGGCCCGACACGCGCTTCGAGCGCGCGGCCCTGCCGCCGGACCTGGCCTGCCTGCTCATCGACGAGGCGCAGTTCCTCACCCCCGAACAGGTGGTGCAGTTGCATCGCATGGCGCACGTCGAGGGGCTGCCGGTGCTCTGCTACGGCCTGCGCGGCGACTTCCGCGGCGAGGCCTTCCCCGGCTCGGCCAAGCTGCTGACCATCGCCGACGAGTTGGAGGAGATGAAGACCATCTGCGCCTGCGGCCGCAAGGCGAGCATGAACATGCGCATCGACGCCGAAGGCCGCCGCGTGCTTCACGGCGAGCAGGTGCTGATCGGCGGCAACGACCGCTATCGCGCCGTCTGCCCCTCGTGCTACTACGCCGAGGATGGCGTGGATATCCACCAAGCGCCGGGCCTTTTCGGCTGAACGGTGCATGTGGCACGCACCGGGCCGCGCTAGCATCGACCTCGGCTGACGACCGCTCGGCGCCACGGTGCTCGCGGACACGTCGGTCCGGAGGAGTGCCGTGGTGGTGGATGCCGGCGACCACGGCCGCAAATCGGTGTCGGGGTCCGGAGTCTGAGAAGAGGCAAAGCGTGGGCAGGCTGGCAGCGTTCCTTGGGGCCTTGGTGTTTCTCGGCGCTCCGCTCGAGGCGGCGAGTGCCGATTGCGCGTCGCGCTTCCGCATCGCGTTCGCCGACGGCACGACTTCCTGCCTGACCGAGCACGCCATCGCGAACGACGACGTGGTGGGCCAATTCGGAGCCAACCTGCGCCGCGTGGTGCCATCGAACGGCTACTACGCCGTCGCCGCGACGCCGGCGCTGCCGCAGTGCAAGCGCGCGGTCGGGCTGGGCACGGTCGAAGGCTCCGCCGCCGTGCCGGGCCTGACGGCCGACACCACGCCGCGCAGCGAGAAGGCTCTGCAGGACTGCCGCCTGCGCGCGCGCGGCGCCACGGATGACTGCCGCTGCCGGGTGGTGCTGGTGGACGGCCGCTCGTCGCTCACTCGGGCCGAGTTTGCGCGCTACGGCGACCCGGTGCCGGCCGTGGCCGCGCAGGGCGTGCCGGCCTCGCCCTCCGGCGGCCCCGCGGGCGCGGCCAATCCTGGCGCCCCCGCCGCCGCCACGGCGACGCCCGCAACGACACCTGCCGCGACGCCCACCGCGCCAGTGACCACCCCGGCGACGCCCCCCACGGGCGGCATGGTCGCCGGCGCCACTCGCCCCGGCGCCACGGCCGAAGAAGTCGCGGCGCTGAACCGCCGCGTCGACGAGTTGCAGGCGGCCCTGGCCCGCCCCTCGGCCACGACCACCGCGCCGGCGCGCCCGAAGCAACGGGCGCGCGCGCTCGTCATCGGCAACAGCCGCTACGCCCACCTGGGCACCCTGCCGAACCCGCGGCGCGACGCCGAGGCCATCGCCGCCAAGCTGCGCAGCTACGGCATCGAGGTCGACCTGGCGCTGGATACCGACCGCCCGGGCCTCGTGAAGGCGCTGGCCGCGTTCCAGACGCGCGCCACCGGCTACGACGTCAACATCCTTTTCTATGCCGGCCATGGCCTGCAGGTGGCGGGCATCAACTACATCGTGCCGGTGGACATGAACTCCGAGGGCGCGACGGTCGGTGCCGTCAAGCTCAACGGCGTTTCGCTCGACGATGCGCTCGACTACCTGCCGGCGAGCACGCGCGTCGTCTTTCTCGACGCCTGCCGCGACAACCCGATCTCGCGCTCGCTGCGCAGCACGCGCAGCGGCGCCGGCGTCGGGCTGGCGCCGGTCTCCACCGTGAGCGGCACGCTGCTCTCCTACGCCACCCGCGACGGCTCGGTGGCCGAAGACGGCAGTGGCGGCAACAGCCCCTACACCACGGCGTTGCTGCAGCACCTGGACGCCGAGGAGGACATCGCGCTCGTGCTGCGCCGCGTGCGCCAGGAGGTGCTGCGCGTCACCGGACAGCGGCAGGAGCCGTGGGAGTACGGCTCGCTGGTGGGCGACCAGTTGATCCTGTCGCGCCTGGCGCGATAGCCCGACCCCCCGGAGCGCCTCCGGCGCCTCCCCCCAGGGGGCGCCGCTGGCGGCCCGGCAGAGCCGGTTCCGCGGCGGCCGCTGGGCTACAACGCCACTTGGCGAAGCGTTTGCCGCTTCGCATCCAGGCGCGTTACAGGATACCGAGCCGGCGGAACACGTCGGCCAGCTTTTCGCCGCGCTGCAGCGCGTCGCGCGACTGGTTCTCGCCCGAGACCTTCTCCAGCGCGCGCCGCACCACTTCCTGCTCCACCTCGCGCGGGATGACGACGACCCCGTCGACGTCGCCGAAGACGAGGTCGCCCGACCGCACCGCCACGCCGGCGCACACCACCGGCACGTCGCGCTCGACCATGCGCGCCCGGCCCTTGGTTTCGAGCGGGCCGATGCCGCCGCAGAAGACCGGTAAGCGCATGTCGCGGATCTGCTTCACGTCGCGCACGAGGCCGTCGGTGACGCAGCCGGCCGCGCCGCGAGCCAGGCTCGCGGTCGAGAGCAACTCGCCCCAAGGCGCGATGCGCTCGGTCGGGCCGTCGCAGGCGAGCACGGCCACGTCGCCGGGCTTCAGGTCGTCGACGAGCGCGATCTCCACCTCGTAGGGGTTCTCGCCCGCCGCCGGCGGTGCGTAGACGGGCATGTACAGCCCGGTGCGGGCGCGGCCGATGAGCTGCAGCGTGTCATCGAGCGGGCGCATGAACGGCTTCATCGCCTGCTGCATGAGGCCGAGGCTGTCGAGCGTGTCGGACAGCACCGCGGCGTTGAGCGCCTGCAGTGCCTTGGGGTCCAGCGTCATGGGCGTCTCCAGTTCTGTGGGGGCGAGGAGCGCGCCGAGCATACCGATGCGCACCGTGGCGCACGCGGCGGTGCTCACCATGATGGGCGGCCGGCGTCGGCTCGTGTACAAGGGCGGCCTCGCCTGCGCGCAGCCACGATCAGGCCACGACCGGGCGGACAGCCGGGCTACAAGAAGGAGACCATGATGATGAAGAGACGCACCCTGATCACTGGCGCCGCGGCAGCCACGGTCGGCACCACCATCGGCGCCCCGATCGCCGCGACGCTGGGCTTGGCCAGCGGGCCCGCCCTCGCGCAGGCCGAGCGGCCGCCGCTGCGCATCCTCGTCGGCTTCCCGCCCGGCGGCTCGGCCGACACCATCGCACGCCTGCTCGCCGAGCGCCTGCGCGAGCCGCTCGGCGGCCAGAACGTCGTCATCGACAACAAGCCCGGCGCCGCGGGGCGCATCGCCATCGACCAGCTGAAGGCCGCCGCACCCGACGGCAACACGGTGCTCATCATGCCGAGCGGCCCCGTGGTGCTCTTCCCGCATGTCTTCAAGCGCCTGAGCTACGACGTCAACAAGGACCTGGCGCCGGTGAGCCAGCTCGCGGCGTTCCAGTTCGCCGTCGTCTCCGGCCCGAAGAGCGGCGTCAAGAACATCGCCGAGATGCTGGCCAAGGCGAAGGCTGCGCCCGACAGTGCGAACTACGGCTCGTCGGGCAACGGCACGGTGCCGCACTTCATCGGCGTCATGCTCGCCGAGGCGGCCGGCGTGCAGATGCAGCACGTGCCTTACCAGGGCGGCGCGCCGGCGATGAACGCGCTGCTCGGCGGGCACATTGGCTACAACATCGACGTCGTCAGCGAGTCGCTCGAGCAGCACCGCGCCGGCAAGGTGCGCATCGTCGCCGTCACCGGTGCCGCGCGCTCGCCGCTGCTGCCCGACGTGCCGACGCTGCGCGAGCAGGGCGTGGCGATGGACGCTGCCGCCTGGTTCGCGATGTACGGCCCCGGCACGCTGCCGCGAGAGCAGGGGCAGCGCCTGTCGCAGGCGGTGGCCGTGGCGATGCGCGATGCCACGTTGCGCAAGCGGCTCGACGACATCGGCCTGGAGCCGATCGGCTCCACGCCCGAGCAGCTGGCCGCGGTGCAGAAGGCCGACTTCGAGAAATGGGCGAAGCCGGTGAAGGCCACGGGCTACCAGGCCGACTGATGGCAGGGCCGGCGCGAGCGCCGCTGAGCCTGAGGCCGAGGGAGCGGCCACGCGCAGGCACGCGATGAGAGTCTTCGTCGCCAGCATTGCCACCGAGACCAACACCTTCGCCAGCCTGCCCACCGGCCTCGGCGGCTTCGAGGCCATGGGCATGCGCCGCCGGGCCGGAGGCCACAGCGCCGCCTTCGCGCCCGTGGAAGCGCGCCTGGCGCAACTCGCGGCCGCGGGCGCGCACGAGCTGGTCGTCGGCCTCATGACCTTCGCGCAACCGCTCGGCCCCACCGTGCAGGCCGTGTGGGAGGCGCTGCGCGACGAACTGCTGGCCGACCTGCGCGCCTCGCTGCCGGTGCAGGCGGTGATCCTGCCGCTGCACGGCGCCATGGTCGCCGAGGCCTGCGACGACTGCGAGGGCGAGCTCATCGAGCGCGTGCGCGCCGTCGTCGGGCCGGGCGTGCCGATCGGCGTCGAGCTCGACCTGCATTGCCACGTCAGCGAGCGCATGCTGACGCAGGCCGACCTGCTCGTCGCCTACAAGGAGTACCCGCACACCGACGTGCTCGAGCGGCTCGAGGAGCTGTGGGACCTCGTCATCGCCACGGCCGAGCGCCGCGTGCGCCCCGTGACGGCGGTGGCCGACTGCCGCATGGTCAGTTTCTGGCACACCACGCGCGAGCCGATGACCGGCTTCGTGCGGCGCATGAAGGCGCTGGAGGGACGCCACGGCGGCGACCCGCGCGTGCTCAGCGTCAGCTTCGGGCACGGCTTTCCGTGGGGCGACGTGGCCGACAACGGCGCCAAGGTCTGGGTGGTGGCCGACGGCGATCACGCGCTCGCCGCGCGCTTGGCGGCGCAGCTTCGCGCGGCGGTCTGGGACATGCGCGAGCAGACGCACGCCGCGCCCGTGGCACTCGACAGCGTGCTCGACGCCCTGCAGGCGCTGCCGGTCGGGAGCAGGCCGATGGTCATCGCCGACCGCGCCGACAACGCCGGCGGCGGCGCCATGAGCGACAGCACGTTCGTGTTGCGCCGGCTGATCGAACGTGGCATCGGCGACGTGGCGCTCGGCGCCTTCTGGGACCTCGGTGCCGTGCGCTGCTGCCGCGACGCGGGCGTGGGTGCCCGCTTCGCGCTGCGCGTGGGCGGCAAGTGCGGCCCGGCCTCGGGCGAGCCGGTGGACCTGGAGGTCACCGTGCGCGCCATCGCTCCGGCGCACACCCAGCGCGGCTTCGGCGGCGCGCCGCAGCCCTGTGGACCCTCGGTGTGGGTGAGCACTTCCTCTGGTCTCGATCTCGTGCTCGTCTCCGAGCGCCAGCAGGTGCTCGGGACCGACCTCTTCAGCGGCCTCGGCATCGACCTCCGGTCCCGGCGCGCCATCGTGGTGAAGTCCTCGCAGCACTTCCACGCCGAGTTCGCGCCGCTGGCCAGTGCCGTGCAATACGTGGACACACCGGGCCTGCTGCGCATCGACATGGAGAACCTGCCCTTCGTGAAGCGTTCGCCGCACTATTGGCCCCGCGTCCCTGACCCGTGGAAAGGGCATGGTGCAGCGCCGCATGGAAACTAGGGTTTTCACTTAGACTGCGTCGCGGAGCCTCATTGGCGGGCCCGCGCGCATGAGCCCCAGACCCACCAACTTCCGCACCCTCGATCTCAACCTTCTGCGCGTCTTCAACGAGGTGATGGTCGAGCGCAACGTGACGCGCGCGGCCGAGCGGCTGGCGATGTCGCAGCCCGCGGTGAGCAACGCGCTGCGCCGGCTGCGCCAGGCGACGCATGCCGAGCTCTTCGTCCCCACCTCCACCGGCGTGCTGCCGACGGCGCAGGCGCAGGCCCTGTGGCCGGTGGTGCGGCAGGCGCTGGCCAGCCTGCACCAAGCCCTGGCGCCGCAGGAATTCGACGCCCGCCGCGATGAGCGCCGCTTCACGCTGGCGATGGCCGATGCGACCGCCGCCCTCTTCCTTCCCGTGCTGGCCGAGGCGCTGCAGCGCGAGCAGGCGCAGGTGGACCTGCGCGTGGTCAGCCTCACGAGCCGCGACCCGCGCCCCCTGCTCGAGCAGGGCGAGGTCGACGCGGCCATCGGCTTCTTTCCCGGCGTGAAGAGCGCCCTCGAGACCGAAGGCGACGGCGCGCTGACACGCCTGGAGTCGTTGTACGGCTGCCGCTACCAGTGCGTGATGCGCCGCGACCACGCGCTCGCCGCCGAGGGGGCGCTGACGCTGGACGCCTACTGCGAGGCGCTGCACCTGCGCGTCAACTTCGCCGGCCGGCCCCAGGGCTTCGTCGACGACGCGCTGGCGCAGCTGGGTCGTCGCCGGCGCGTGCTGATCACCGTGAGCCAGTTCGCCACCGCCGGTGCCATGGTGCACCGGTCCGACCTGATCACCGTGCTGCCGCGCAGCTACGTGCCCGCGACGGGCTTCGCGGCGGGGTTGGCGATGCGCGAGCCACCCTTCGAGCTGCCGCGCATCGACGTCGGCCTGCTCTGGCACCGCCGGCACGAGCAGGACACGGCGCAACGCTGGTTGCGCGACACGCTCAGGCAGGCCGCCTCGGCCGTGGCCGGCCGCCTGCAGTAGGCCCCGCGCGTTCCGCCCCACAAAGCAGGCGCCCCAGCATGGGGCGGCGGCGCCCGCCGCCCGATCCTGAGCCATTCGCGGCGGCTATGGCCGCATTCCAAGGTTTGATTTCCTTTGGCATCGGGTTTACCCCAATCTTCGACCTGCAGTCGGGCAACGGTGTCCGGCTCCAGGGCCCCACGAGGGCACTGCAGAACCACCGAACCCACCGGATCTCAGGGAGCTCACATGAACCAGGAATTCATTGCCGTCATTCCGCCGGCTGCCGTGCGCGAACCGCGGGGCGCCGAAGTGGCTGCACAACTCGCGGCAGGCCTCCAACGGGTCGCGCAGCGTCTCGCGGCCGCGGGCCGCGGCGTCTGGCGGGCACTCGAGGACGAGGGCCGCCGCCGCGCCATGCAGCAGTTGAAGAGCCGCGGCCTCTCGCTCCCGGCCTTCGAGGCGGCCCAGGTGCGCAAGCTGGCCGATCAGCACGAGCGCACGGACCCGCGTTTCGCCGCCGAACTGCGCGCCGCCGCCACGCGCCACGAGACGATGCACGGCATCTCCTGAGCACCGGCCGACCTGCCAGCACCGCGCACGCGGCGCCCCGCCCGCGCCCTGCCCGAACCCCACCCGCGCCTTCTTCCGGCCGGGTGGGCCGGCGGCCGCCCGTGCGGCCGCCCTACATCGACAACGAGCCCTCGCGGAACTCCGTCTTGTCGAGCCACACGTTGACGAGCACGGCCTTGCCCTGGTGCGCCAGCTCGCGGGCGCGCCGCAAGGCCGGCCGCACCTCCTCCCTGCGCTGCACGAGCAGGCCCTCGGCGCCGAAGCCGGCCACCACCCGGTGGTAGTCGGAGCGCGCGAGCACGGTGGCGACATCGTCCTTGAGCATCTTCACCTGCTCGCGGGCGATCTGCGTCCAGCCGGCGTCGTTGCCGACGACGGCGATGACCGGGATGCCCTGGCGCACGAAGCTGTCGAACTCGGCCAGCCCCCAGCCACAGGCGCCGTCGCCGAAGACGATCCACACCTCACGCGGGTGCGTTGGCACCGCCGCGCCTGAAGGACCTGCGAGGGCCGCGCCCATCGCGAAGCCGGCGCCGACACCCAGCGTGCCGAAGGCCCCGGGATCGAGCCAGGTGAGCGGCCCGCGCGGGTGCAGCACGTAGCTCGCGGTGGCCACGAAGTCGCCGCCGTCGGCCACGAAGACGGCACCCTCGCCCGCCTCGGCCTCGAGGGCACGGAAGAAGGCGAGCGGGTTGACGAACTCGCCCTGCGCCGCCGCCTGCTGGTCGATCTCGGCCTCGCGCTGCACATCGCGCGCGCGCAACGAGGCCGTCCACTCGGCCCAGTGGTCGAGCGCCGTCGGCAGCGTCTGCGCCAGGGCGCGGATGAACTGCCCGGCATCGCCGATGGCGGCGACGTCAGGCCGGCGGTTCAGGCGCGCGTCCTTGGCGCTGCGGTTGGCGGCGATGAGCGTCGCACCCCGGCGCACATGCCGGCCATAGTCGAGGCGGAAGTCGCAGGGCACGCCGGCCAGCAGCACACAGTCGGACTCGCGCAGCGCCTGCCGGCGCGCATGCCGCATCTGCAGCGGGTGGTCGCGGCCGAGCAGGCCGCGCGCCATGCCCGAGAGGTACACCGGCACGTTCAGGCGGCCCACGGCCTCGGCGAGCTCATGCGCCTCGTCGGCCATGACGACGGCCTGGCTGCCGATGACGAAGAGCGGCTTCTTCGCCTGCTCCAGCCGCGTCGCGGCGCGGTGCAGCGCGGCGTCGCTCGCGCGCGGCGGCAGCACCTGGCGCGGCGCCGCCACCGGCCCCGGCGATGAATTGGCCCCGGCGAACATGCGCTCGGCGTGGCGGTTCAGGTACCAGCGCAGCGCACGATCGGGCAGCGTCTGGCCCTTGCCGGCGGCTTCGGCATACCACTGGCGGATCTCGGCCTCGGGGTACAGCAGGTCGACCGGGCACTCGATGAACACCGGCCCCGGCACGCCCGACATCGCGACCTCGAAGGCCTCGGCCACGGCCGGCGCGAGCTCGCGCACGCGCCGCATCTTCAGGAAGCGCTTGACGTGCGGCGCCACGAGGGGGCGCTGGTCGATGTCCTGCAGCGCGCCCCGGCCCTGCAGCGCCGTCGGTGCCGCGCCGCCGATGAGGATGACCGGCGACTGCGCGAGCTGCGCGTTCTTCAGCGCCGTGATGGTGTTGGTGATGCCCGGCCCCGCCGTGACCGCGGCCACGCCCGGGCTGCCGGTGAGGCGCGCCGTGGCATCGGCGGCGAAGACCGCCGTCACCTCGTCGCGCCCGTCGACGATGCGGATACCGAGCGCCTTCGAGGCGCTGAGGATGGGCGAGATGTGGCCGCCGCAGAGCGTGAAGAGGCGCTGCACGCCATGCGCCTGCAGCGCCCGCGCGATTCGTTCGCCACCGTGCGCGAAGCCGCTGGCGGGCGGTGCGGGGTCCGTCATGCCCACAGCACCGGCTGGCCGCGGGCATACCAGCCTTCGACCTGCGGCGCCACGGCGCTTTCGATGCGGCCGCGCTTGATCTTCATCGTCGGCGTCAGCGTGCCGGCCTCGATGGTCCAGGCCTCGCGCGCGATGACGAGCATGCCGAGCTGCTCGTAGTCGGCGACCTCCGCGTTGACCCGCGCGAGCAGCGCCACCATCTCGCTCTCGAACTGCGTGCGCAGCGCCGCGTCGCCCCCCAACCTCGGGCGCAGGTCCTCGGCCGGCACGACCAGCGCATAGGCCGAGGGCTGGCCGACGCCGGAAACCATGCACGACTCGACCATCGGGTGCGCCAGCAGCCGGTTCTCGATCGGCGCCGGGGCCACGTACTTGCCCTTCGCCGTCTTGAACAGTTCCTTGGCGCGGCCGGTGATGCGCAGGAGGCCGTTGGGCCGCCGCTCGCCGAGGTCGCCGGTGCGGAAGAAGCCGTCTTCGGTGAACGAGGCCGCGGTCAGCTCGGGCTGCTTGTAGTAGCCGCTGAACTGCCCCGGCGACTTGATGAGCACCTCGCCCTCGGGGCTGAGCTTGACCTGCACGCCCTTCATCGGCACGCCCACCCAGCCGGGCTCGGCGGCGCCTTCGATGTCGATGCGCGAGCTGTGCGACACCGAGTTGTCCTCGGTCATGCCGTAGCCCTCGACGAGCTTGAGGCCGAGCCGCCGGTACCAGCGGATGAGCTCCGGCGGCAACGGCGCCGAGCCGCTGCCGGCGGACACCACGGCGTCGAGGCCGAGGCCGGTGAGGACCTTCTTCGCGACGATGCGTCCGAGGATCGGGATGGACAGCAGCCGATCGAGCTTGGCCGGCGGCATCTTCGCGAACACGCCCTGCTGGAACTTGAGCCAAAGCCGCGGCACCGAGATGAACAACGTCGGCCGCGCCCGCTTCACGTCCTCGACGAACGACTGCAGCGTCTCGGCAAAGAAGAGGCGGCCCTTGCCGTCCACCAGCGAGGCACCCTCGACCCAGCTGCGCTCGAAGCTGTGCGCGAGCGGCAGGTACGAGATCATGCGGTGCTCGCTCGCGTTGCCGATTCGCTCGCGCACGTCTTCGGCGATGAGGGCCGCGGCGCGCGAGAAAGCGCCGAAGGGATTCATCACGCCCTTGGGCGTGCCGGTGGAGCCCGAGGTGTAGATGATCATCGCCAGCTCGTCCGCGCCGCGGGAGATGCGCCCGGACAGCGGCGGCGTGCGCGCGACGATCGCCTCCCAGCCCTCGAAGGCGCTGCGCGCCTCGCCGGGCGCGAGCGGGAAGGCGATGCAGGGCAGCCCCTTCGGCACGCCGGGCTGCTGCGCTGTCCAGGTGTCGAGCTTGCCGACGAACAGGGCGCTCGATTCGCTGTGCTCGAGCACGTAGCGGATGGTCTCGGCCGTCTCGGTGGGGAAGATGGCCACCGTGGTGTAGCCACCGAGCCAGATGGCCAGCTCGGCCATGATGAAGTGGGCGCAGTTCTTGGAAAGGATCGCCACGCGCGCGCCGCGCGGCAGGCCGAGCGACTGCAGGTGCGCCGCCATGCGCCGCGCCTCGTCGAGCACCTGGCCCCATGTGCAGTCCTGCACCTGGCCACCGCCGATGGGCTGCGTGAGGTAGATGCGCTCGGGATGGCTCGCTTCGTGGTCGAGCACGTGGTCCAGGATCAGGCGAGAGTCCATGTGGGGTCCATGCAGGGTCGGTGCGGAGGGTTCGCGAAGGTCTGTGCGATTCGATGCGCCGCGCGCGTCACCGGTCTCGTCCCGGGCGTGAGGCCAGGGCGGGCACCCGCGCGAAGTCGGCAGCGGCTTCGGCGCGGCAGGGTAAGCCGCCACCGCGCCCGGCCGCATCTGGGGCAACCCTGATGGTTGCAGGCCCGCGGCGCGCAGGTATCACGCCGGCGTCGCGCGCGTTCAGTTCGCCGTTCGCTCCGCCGGCGCATGCATGGCTCGCCAGGCCGAGAACGTGGCCGCGGCGGACAACATCGCGCAGCCGGCGATCACCCACGCATAACTGCCGCTCGCGTCGAACACGCGCCCGGCCACCCAGGGCCCGGCGAGGTTGCCGAGCGCCGCGCCGCTGTAGAGCGTGCCGATGATCGAACTCACCGCACGGGCGCCGAAGAGGTCCATGCACAGGGCCGGCATGAGCGACACGCTGCCGCCGTAGCTCAGGCCCATCCACAACGCGAAGACCGCCAGCGGCACGTAGCCCGGCCCGCCGAGTGTCGAAGCCAGCCAGAGCAACATCGACAGGCCCAGCGACGCGGTCACGCCCACCAGCGCCAGCCCGCGGCCGAAGCGGTCGGCGAGCGCGCCGATGACGAAGCGGCCGGTGAGGCTGCCGATGCCGATGAGCCCGACCAGGCCGACCGCCTGCGCCTCGGCCACGCCGAGGTCGCGCGCCGAGGCCGACAGGTGCGCGAAGGGCACGAACATGCTCGGCGCGCCGAGCAGGCACATGGCGTAAAGCCAGCGGAAACGTGCGCTGGCCAGCGCCGGGCCGAGGGGCACGCCGCTCACGGCACCGCCGGCACCGCGCCTGGCCGAGGGCGCAGGCCGCAGCAGGAACGTCGCCGCGAGCCCGAGCACGGCGACGAGCGCTGCCAGCGCCAGCATCGCACCACGCCACTGCCACTGCGCGATGGCCGCCGTGGCGAGCAGCGGCACGAGCAGCGTGCCGGCACCGATGCCGGCACTCGCGATGCCCGCCGCCAGGCCACGCCGGCGCGTGAACCACGGCTGCACGCAACCGATGGAAGGTGTGTAGACGAGCGCCACGCCAAGGCCCAGCAGCAGGCCGTAGGCGAGCGTGACCTGCAACATCGAGCCCGCGCGGCTGCCAGCCACCAGCGCCGCGGCGATGAGCAGCATGCCGGCGCTCGTGACGACGCGCGGCCCGAAGCGGTCGGCCAGCATGCCGCCGAAGGCGCCGAGCACGAAGTAGACGAGGCCCGTGACGCCGAAGACGAGCGAGACATCGGCCCGCTTGGCGCCGAACTCGGCCACGAAGGGCTCGAAGAAGGCGGCGAACGAATAGGCGATGCCGAAGATCACCGCCAGCGCGGTGAAACAGGCCCAGACGACGACCCAGCCGTAGGCGGGCTCACGCTCCTCGTGCATCGGCGGACGGCGCGGATCGCTATGCAGCGCGGGCAGCCTCAGCCGCGCGCGAACGTGACGCCGCCGTCGACGACGAGCGTGCTGCCCACGACGTAGTCGCCGGCCCGCGAGGCGAGGTAGATCGCGGCACCGGCCATGTCCTCGTCGGTGCCGATGCGGCCCGCCGGGACGTGCTTGATCACCTGGTCGGCGTAGTCGCGCGCCGCTCGGTTCATCTCGGAGGCGAAGGCGCCGGGCGCGATGGCGCTCACGGCGATGCGCTCGGGCGCGAGCTGGATGGCCATGCGCTTGGTCAGGTGGATGAGGCCGGCCTTGCTCGCCTGGTAGGAGTACGTTTCCAGCGGGTTGGCCGAGACGCCATCGATCGAGGCGATGTGGATCACCTTGGCCACTGGGCCGCGCGCCGCGCCCGCCTTGAGCATGCCGTGCAGGGCCTGCGTGAGGAAGAACGGGCTCTTCAGGTTGAGGTCGACCACCTTGTCCCAGCCGTTCTCGGGGAACTCGTCGAACGGCGCGCCCCAGGCGGCGCCGGCGTTGTTGACCAGGATGTCCAGGTGCGGCGTGTGCGCAGCCAGCGCCGCCACGAGCGCCGCCTGCCCTTCGCGCGTGGACACGTCGGCCGGCAGCGAGGTGCAGGGGCCGAGCTTGCCGAGCTCGGCCGCCGCGGCGTGGCAGGCCTCGGCCTTGCGCGCCGAGATGAACACGCGCGCACCGGCTTGCAGGAAGCCGGCGGCAATCATGCGGCCGATGCCGCGCGAGCCGCCGGTGACGAGTGCCGTGCGGCCGGCGAGGGAGAAGAGGTCTTGCATGGAGCGCGCCGTTGGAGGAAGTGCAGCAAGCGTAGGGCCGTTGCGAGCCGGGTCACCCACCGGGCAAACCCGCCCCCGGCGGCCCTAGCGCTTGCCTAACGGTGGCTGCCGACGATCCGGTTGCGTGGCGGTCGATCGAGGGCCCCTGCGCGATCAGCCTATCCGCTTCAAGAGGAGAAAACGACGTGCCCCATCACATTCCCGCAAACCTGCCGGCCTGGGCGAAGAGGGCCCGGTCACGCGTGTCGCCATGGCTCGCGCTGACCGGCACGGCGCTGATGACCGCCTGCGCCACGGCGCCCACCTACCAGCCTTTCGAGGGCGCCGACGCGGCCAGGCTGCGCGTGCGCCTGCTGATCCCCGCCGACTACCGGCCGTTCCTGCTGGGCTACGACTTCAGGTCCACCGTCGGGGTGCAGTCGGTGAAGGGAAACGCCTGCAGCGTGCCCGCCACGGCACCGATGCTGCGCCTGTACCGAGGCGCCACTCCGCCCATGGCGGGCCCGCAGGCGACGCCGGGTACGCCACCCCCAAGCTACAAGTACCCGCGTGCCGGCATGCCCGGGGCCACCGAGGGGGAGAACACGGAGTCCGTGGAGTTGCAGGTGGCGCCGGGGCTGCACGTCGTGAACCTGTCGTGGCTGCGCGCGCGCGGCAATGGCGCCGGGATCCTCGGTGCGCTCCTGACCAAGACCTGCCCGGCCACGAACGTGGCGCTGCAGTTGCAGCCGAAGGCGCAGTACGAACTGGCCGTCGGCTTCAAGGAGAGCGAGTGCACTTGGGAAGTGCGCCGGCTGGAGGGCAATGCCTTCGTGCCAACCAAGGTCTTGAAGGAGGGGGGCCCCGCGGAGGTCTGTGCCGGCAATCAGTACCAGCGGTAGCCGATGGGGGCCGCGGCTCAACGCCAGCGGATCTCGAAGCGGCAGGCGTCGTCGCCGCGGGCCTCGCAGGCCGTCTCGCGCACTTGCGAATGCGGATGCACGAGCGTGCTGAAGAGGCGCTCGAAGACAGCGGCGTAGAAGTGGCAGGCCGGGGCCTCGGCTTGCTGGTCCACGCACAGCGGGTTGGCGCGGATCTGCAGGTCGACGCCCGCCGCGCGCGGGCCCGGTGCGGTGGCAGAGAAGTGCCCGCTGCCGACGAAGGTCCACGCATTGCGTGAGATGGCGGCCAGCAGCACGCGCGCCGCCAGCCAGGCCGGCAGCCGGCGCAGCACCGCCTGCAGCGGCTTGGGAATGCGGTGCGCCAGCAGGTAGGTGCCGGTCGCCTCCCCGGCCGCCTGGGCCACGTCGGCCGCCAGCTCGATGCCCAGGCGTTCGCGCAGCGTCTCGTGCAGCCGGCGCACCTCGGCCTCCAGCACCATCTGCTCCGGGGGCTCGCGCAGGTAGCGCGCGAGCCCGGCGGCGTCGAACAGGGCGGCAGCGGCGTCATCGCCGACACGCGCCGGCAGCACCTGCGCCACGCGCGTGATGGCATTGGGGCCGATGCGGCCCGCGATCGACGGCGTGGCGGCGTGCATCGCGTGGTTTCTCCCCGCGGCCTCGGTGGTGCTCAGTGGTGCTCGGTGCCGCTCGGCGCCTTCAGTGGCGCTGCGCCTCTTGCTCGTCCAACTGGTGCTTGCCGCCGCCGCACGCGCCCATCGACGCGATGGCCGCGGCCGCGAGCTCCTCGCCCTTCTTGCGCCGCATCTCGATCTTCGGCCCGTGCATCGTCACCCAGGCCTCGTCGGCCTCGGCGATGGCCTCGGGGTCGGGCCGCTCGTGCACTCGCTGGTCGGCGAAGGCGAAGTCCACGCGCTTCTTGCTCTGCGGGCCCCAGTAGCCCACGCGGCCGAGGTCGTAGAACTTGCGCTCGAAGCCGCTCTTGAGGAACGCCTTCAGGCAGCCCATCAGGTACTTGCGCCGCAGCTTGTCCTTCTCCCACGGGTACTGGAAGAAGGTCTTGTTCATGAAGAAGCGGCGATAGATGTTCATCACCCGGTCGAGCAGCTCGGCGCGGTCCATCGCGTCGGGCTTCATGATCGGGGTGACGAAGTTGTACTTCTCGAAGTCGAACACCTCGACCTTGTCGCCGAGCTCCTGGAAGAGGTCCGAGAACGGCCACGGCGTGTACATCGCCCAGTTGGCCATGTCGGGGTTCCAGTCGCGCGCCATCTTGTAGGTCTCTTCCAGCGTTTCGGCGGTCTCGTTCTCGAGGCCGACGATGAACTGTGCCTCCGTGACGATGCCGGCTTCCCTGAGCAGCTGGATGGCGCGCTTGTTCTGCGCGATCGTCGTCTCCTTGTTGAAGCGGTCGAGCTTGAGCTGCGCGGCGGCCTCGGTGCCGAGCGAGACGTGGATGAGGCCGGCCTTGCGGAACATCGGCAGCATCTTCTCGTCGCGCAGGATGTCGGTGACGCGCGTGTTGATGCCCCACAGCACGCCGAGGTCGCGGCGGATGAGCTCTTCGCAGAAGGCGATGAACTTCTTGCGGTGGATCGTCGGTTCCTCGTCGGCGAGGATGAAGAAGCCGACCTGGTGCTGCCGGACGAGCGTCTCGATCTCGTCGACCACGGCCTTGGGGTCGCGGATGCGGTAGTCGCGCCAGAACTTCCACTGGCTGCAGAAGCTGCAGGTGAACGGGCAGCCGCGCGCGAAGTTGGGGATCGCGACGCGCACGCCCATCGGGATGTAGATGTACTTGTCCCACTCGAGGATGCCCCAGTCGGGCTGGATGCGGTCGAGGTCCTGGAT
>JAEUPE010000258.1 GCA_016790435.1 Rubrivivax sp.
GGCAGGCCGTTGCCGGCGTGCACGTCGCCGTCCTCGTGGTAGCGCGTGGCGCTGAGATGGTCGGGGTCGATGCCGCCGCTGCGCCAGTCGCCGGCGGTGTACCTCGGGCCGGTGGTCTCCTCGGGCACGCACCAGTCGCCCAGCGTGCAGCGAACGGGCACGGCGCGCGGGAAGTAGCGGTTGTTGGCGTAGTTATCCGCCGTGGCGGCGGGCCCGAGCGTGGCGTAGTCGTAGAAGGCGAGCCGGTTGCCGGCCGGCAGGGGGCCGGACACGAGGGCGCCGCTGCCGTCGAGCTGCACGCGGCCGGCCGTGGGATCGAAGGTCTCGATCAGGCGCGGCCGCGGCGTGCGCCCGTTCCACGAGAGGCCGAGGTGGTTCAGCAGCATCGCCACCGTCGCCGGCGTGCCGTTGGCGTCGCGGCGCAGGCGCAGCTCGGCGACGCCGCCGGTGGTGAGAGCAAAGCCCTTGGCCGTGGGCGGCGTCGGGTTGACCGGCAGCAGGTCGCTCGTCGAGCGGCCGTAGGCCTGCACGCCCGAGCGCGTGAGGCCGATGCCGTTCTCGATGCGGAGCACCGTGTCGCCGCTGCACTGCGTGGTGGCGCCGTCGGCACAGCTCATGGTGAGCGCGGCGGTGCCGACGGCGAGCGCCTGCGTCGCCGAGGTGGCCACGCTGCCCACCAGGTCAGTGGCGCGTGCGGTGATGCTGTAGGAGCCGACGGCGACGCCGGGCCACGTGACCTGGTAGGGCGCCGTCGTGCTCTCGCCGATCCGCGTCGTGCCGCTGAAGAACTCCACCTTCGCGATGCCGTCGCTGTCGGAGGCGTTGGCCGTGAGCACCACCGCGGCCGGCAGCGTGAAGCTGGCGGGTGAGCTGAGGCTGACCGCCGGCGGCAGGTTGGCCGCGATCGTCACGCTCTTCGATGCCGTGGTGCGTTGCCCGCCGAGCTGGTCGGTGGCGCGTGCGGTGACGGTGTACGTGCCGTGCTGCGCGGGCGAGACGGGTACCGAGCGCCGGTAGCGGCCGGTCGACGGGTCGAGCGTGCCGAAGCCCAGCGACGTGCCGCCGTTGAAGAACTCGACCGAGGTGACGCGGCCGTCGGGGTCGGAGGCGCTGGCGGCCAGGGCGAGCGTGGTCGGCGCATTGGTGCCGGCCACCGGGTCGTCCAGGCTCACCGCCGGCAATGCGTTGGCGGGCACGTTCACCGCCACGGAGGCCGTGCTCTGCTGGGCACCGTCGTTGTCGGTGGCGCGTGCGGTGAAGCTGTAGGCGCCCTGGACGGTGGTGCTCCAGGTCATCGTGTACTCGTCGGTCGTGCCGACCCGCGTGCCCGCGCCGAGCAGCATGCTGCCGTCGAGCAGGAACTCGAGCTTGCCGATGCTGCCGTCGGGGTCGCTGGCCGTGGCGCGCAGGGTCACCACGGTGCCTGGCACGACAATGGCCTGGGCCTGCGGCGAGATGAGGCTGACGGTGGGCAGCGCGTTGACGACCACCTGCGCCGACGCGGAAGTGCTCGTGGCGCCGAGGTTGTCGGTGGCGCGTGCGACGAAGGTGTGGTTGCCTGCGCCTTGGGTCGTTTGCAGCCGGTAGGTCGGTGGCGTCTCCGTGGCACTGGCCAGGCCCACGCGAGTGCTGGCGTCGTACACCGGCGCGGCCGGGTCGACCTTGAAGAACTCAACCTTCGCGATGTGGCCGTCGCTGTCGGCCGCGTTGGCGGCCAGCGTGAACGTGGCCGGGGCATTGGGCTTGAAAGCCGCGGTCGGCGACACGAGGGTCACGGCCGGGGCCTGGTTGGGCGCGGGTGGCGCGGCTGGCGTGGGTGTCGGGGCAGGCGCGGGCGCGGGTGCGGCGACAGCCAGCAGCACCGAAGCGGAAAGCGACACGGCACCGGCGTTGTCGACGGCGCGCGCGGTGACCGTGTGCACGCCTTCGGTGGCGCCCGACCACAGGTATTCGAACGGCGCAGTCGTGTCCTCGCCGAGCTTTGCACTGCCGTCGTAGAACTCGACACGCGTCACGCTGCCGTCGGTGTCGCTCGCCGTGGCGGTGATCCGGACCGCGGCACCGGCGGCGACCGTGGTGTTGGCGAGCGGTGCGTCGAGGGCCACCGTGGGCGCGATGTTGGCGGGTTGCGTGGGCTCGCCACCGCCGCCACCGCCGCAGGCGGCCAACGCCATGGCGATGCCGGCCCACAGTGACTGGCTCGCCCGGCGCGGGCGTGGCGCAGCCGACGTGGCGTGTCCGTGAGCACGGCGGTGCTCAGGCACGGGGCGGTCAGGGTTCGGGCAGGGGCGCATCCGGGTCCTCGCGACGCCTCGGCGGGGTGGCATGGGTGCCAGCCAAGGTGCAGTGAGGGTGCCACGTCGCGCCTCGAGCAGGTGTTGCCGAGCCCATGAACGGGGGGCACCCAATCGGGGACGAACATCACGCCCGGCCGTGCTGGCGCACGCGGCTGCAACAAGGTGGACGAAGATGCAACGGCCGGTGCGGCCGTTCTTCAGTGGGCCTTCAGGAGAAGGCGCCGGGCGCGGCCGGCGTCACGATGCCGAAGGCGCAGCGGCTTCTTCGTGCAGGCAGGCTTCGACGATGTCGAGCGCCTGGTCCATCTGCGCCACCGTGGTCGTGAGCGGTGGCGTCAGCGTCAGCACGTGACCCATCGTCGTCTTGAACGACAGCCCGCGTGCGAGTGCGCGGTAGAGCACGCGGTCGGCGGCTTCGGCCGCGGGGGCCTTGCTGGCGGGGTCGCGCACGAGGTCGATGCCGAGCAGCAGGCCGCGCCCGCGCACGTCACCGATGAGCGGCTGGCGGCGCTTCATCTCCTGCAGCCGGGCCAGCGCGTGCGCGCCCACGCGCGCCGCGTTCTCTACCAGGCCCTCGCGTTCGATGACCTCGAGCGTGGCCAGCGCGGCGGCCGCGGTGACCGGATTCTTCTCGTGCGTGTAGTGGCCGAAGGCGTAGGCGCCGGCGACATTGAGGTCGGCGCGTGCCAGGCAGGCGGCGATGGGCAGCACGCCGCCGCCGAGCGCCTTGCCGAGCACGACGATGTCGGGCACGGCACCGTCGTGTTCGGCGGCGAAGAAGCGGCCGGTCTTGCCCAGGCCCGTGGGGATCTCGTCGAAGATGAGGAGCGTGCCGTGCGCGCGGCAGGCTGCCTGCACGGCCTGCCAGTAGCCGGCCGGCGGGATGAACGGCACGGCGCGCGCCGGCTCGGCCACCACGGCGGCCACGTCGCCTTCGCGCTCGAGCACGTACTTCACCATCGCGGCGCAGGCGAGCTTGCAGCGTGCGAGGTCGGGCATGCCGTCGGCGTTCACTTCGTGCCCGTAGGCGCAGCGGTAGCAGCCGAAGGGCGCGACATGCTCGGTGCCCGGCAGCAGCGGCCCGACCGCCGCGCCGCTGCGAAAGAGCGACTCGCCACCGACGCTGCTGGCGCCGAAGCCGGCACCGTGGAAGCTGTCCCAGAAACTGAGCACCTTGAAGCGGCCGGTGGCGATGCGCGCCAGCTTGATCGCCACCTCGACGGCGTCGCTGCCGCCAGTGGTGAACAGGACTCGGCCGGGTTGGCCGGTGAGCGCCGCGAAGCGCTGCGACAAGGCTTCTGCGAGCTCGACCGCGCGCGCGCTCGCGAAGCGTCGCGGCGCGAAGCTCAGGGCGTCGAGCTGCGCCTTGATGGCGCCGATGACATGCGGGTGCGCGTAGCCCACGTGGTGCACGTTGTTGCCGTGGAAGTCCATGTACCGCCGCCCGGCCATGTCCTCGATGTACAGGCCCTCGGCCTTGCGGACGGCCGACAGGCACGGCGTCGAGACCGACTGGTGCAGGAAGGCGGCGCTGTCGCGCGCGAGCAGGGCGCGCGTGGGCTCGTCGAGGTGCTCGCGCTGCCAGGCGGCGCGGCGCGGCGAGCTGTTGACGTCGCCTTCGCTCTGCGTGGGGCCGTCGTTGGGCGTGGTGGCCATGGAGGCCCTGGGCACGTGCGCGTCGGCCATGTCAGTCTGCGGCGACCTCGTGCAGGTGCAGCACGGGCCAGCCCTGGTCGGCGGCGATGGTCGCCAGGCGCGGATCCGGGTGCACGGCGTGCGGCTTGTCGACCGCGCCGAGCAGCGGCAGGTCGTTCGTCGAGTCGCTGTAGGCCCAGCTCTCGAAGTCGGCGAGGCGCTGCCCACGGGCGGCGAGCCACGCGTGCAGCCGCTCGACCTTGCCCTCGCGCATGTTGAGCGTGCCGCTCGGCCGGCCGGTGAAGCGGCCCTGCGCATCGAGCTCGCACTCGGTGGCCAGCAGGTGCTCGATGCCGAGTTCCACCGCCGTGAGCTCGGTGATGTAGCGGTTGGTGGCGGTGGTGAGCACGACGAGGGCGCTGTCGCGCTGACGTTCCTGCACCAGGGCCCGCGCCGCTGGCGAGAGCCGCGGCGCGATGGCCTCGCGCAGGAAGGCCTCTCGCTCGGGCTGCCAGGCGGCGGCATTGCGGCCAGCCAGCGTGGAGACGTAGAACTCGCTGAAGGCGCGAGGGCTGACCGTGCCGGCGCGGTAGTCGCGGTCCATGGCGGCGTTGCGCGCGGCGAAGCTCTCGCGTTCGAGAATGCCGCGGTCCATCAGGAACTCGCACCACAGCACGTCGCTGTCGCCGGCGAGCAGCGTGTGGTCGAGATCGAAGAGCACGAGGCGCGGGCGCGCCTGCGTGCCCCCGACGGTGGAAGCGCTGCCGCTCATCGGGCACCTTCACGCGGCAGCTCTGGCGTACCCGCGTGGGTAGCGGCCCGGCGGCTCATGCGGGTGAGCGCAGGTGCCAGGCCTTCGGCCGCGTGAAGGTCTGGATGCCGGCCACGCCGAGCGTCAGGCCGATGCCCGAGTCGCCGACGCCGCTCCAGGGCAGGCGCGGGCTCACGCGGTCGCAGCAGTTCCAGTACACGGTGCCGGCGTGCACGCGCGACAGCACGGCGCGCGCCGCACCCTCGTCGCGTGTGTAGACGCCGGCGGTGAGGCCGTAGCGCGTGTCGTTCATCAGGGCCACGGCCTCGTCGTCGCTCTTCACTTTCTGGATGCCGACGATGGGGCCGAAGCTCTCCTCGCGCATCACCTCCATGCGGTGGTCGACGTTCGTCAGCACGGTGGGCGGGAAGTGGTTGCCGGGGCCGGCCGCGCGTGCGCCGCCGGTGTGCAGCGTGGCACCCTTGGCGACGGCGTCGCGCACCTGCGCCTCGAGCAGTTCGAGTTGCGGGGCGCGCGTGATGGCGCCGACGTAGGTGCTCGCGTCAGCCGGGTCGCCCTGCTTGAAGGTGGCCACGGTGGCGAGGAAGTGCGCGACGAACGCATCGTGCACCGCCTCGTGCACGTAGATGCGCTCCACCGAGCAGCAACCCTGGCCGGTGTTGTACATGGCGCCGTCGGCGAGCGACTCGGCGGCCGCCTTCGGGTCGGCGTCGGCACGCACGTACATCGGGTCCTTGCCGCCGAGCTCGAGCTGCATCTTGACGAGGCGCCCGGCGAGCGCCTGCGCGATGCGCTGGCCGGTGGCATGGCTGCCGGTGAAGAAGAGGCCGTCCACCATCGAGACGGTCGGCTGCGCCAGCAACGCCGAGCCGACCTCGCCCGCGCCGACGAGGCACACCATCACCTCCTGCGGCACGCCGGCCTCGTGCAGCAGCTTCGTGATCGCCAGGCCCGTGAGCGCGGCGTACTCGCTCGGCTTGTAGAGCACCGCGTTGCCCGTGAGCAGCGCCGGCACGATGACGTTGCAGCCCACGAACCAGGGGTAGTTCCAGGCCGAGATGTTGACCACCACGCCCAGCGGCACGTGGCTGATCTCCTCGTGCATGCCGCCGCCCGTGTAGACATGCTCCTCGCGCACGGCGCCCTCGGCCTGCTCGAGGAAGAAGTCCAGGCGCGGCAGCAGGCCGTTCAGCTCGTTGCGCGACAGCGTGATGGGCTTGCCCACCTCGCGCGTCATCGTCGCGGCCAGCGACTCGAGGTCGCGCACGATGGCGGCGCGGAAGCGCTGCACGATGGCCAGGCGCTCGACCATCGGCACTGCGGCCCATGCGGGTTGCGCGGCGCGTGCGGCGGCGGCCTTGCGTGCCACCGAGGCGGCGTCGTCGGCGGGGATGTCGGCGATCGGCTCGCCGGTGGCGGGATTGATGATCTTCATCGGAGGTAGGCCTGAAGCGGTGTGGATTCGGGTTGGAGAGTGGCGCAGAGGCGGATCAGGGCTTGCGGCGCGCTGCGGCCAGCCGCTCGGCGTAGGCAGCGGCCCGGGCGGCGTCGCCCTTGGCGCGGTGGATCTGTTCGAGTTCTTCGAGCACGTAGGGGTCGGGGTCGCCGACGACATGCATCTGGCCTTCGAGCAACGTCTGCTGGGCCAGCGCGTCGTCGACGCGGCCAGAGAGCCGCAACGCCCGCGCGAAGAGCCAGCGCGCGACGTACACCGACCGCGGGCGGGCACCGGCGCTCTCGCGCAGGGCGAGCGCGCGTTCGAAGTGCGGCAACGACTCCGCATGGCGCCCGAGCCCGTGCAGCGAGAGCCCGAGGTTGTTGCGGATCGAAGCTTCCCAGGCCCGCCCGCCGGGCTGCGCCGATGCCAGCACCAGGCCCAGCGCCTGCTGGTTCCAGCGCAACTGGTCGGCCGGGGCCGTGTCGACGAAGGCCATCATGTGCACGGCGTCGATGGCAAGTTCGTCGAGCCTGCCTTCCTTGGCGACGGCGAGCGCGCGCTCGTAGGCCGAGCGAGCGGTGGCCAGGTTCTCGGGCGTGCGCTCCTCGGGCCGCGTCACCGCGGAAATGTGGTTGCGCCCCCACTCAAGCGCGTGCCGCGCCCGGGCCTCGGCGCTGGCACCCGAGAGCTGCGGCTCGATCGACTTCAGCACCTCCCTGGCACGCTCCAGGTCGCGCCGAAGGCCGTGCGTGCGGGCGATCTGCGTCGTGAGGATCAGCGCGTCGTCGCCCTTTGCACCGGCCAGCGCCTCGCGAAAGCGCTGTTCACTCAATGCAGGATTGGAGAAGTCCCACAGGGCAGCGATGTCGACGGCGGCGCGCGCAGGCACCGCGCTCAGGGCGACGAGGGCGGTGATTGCGCCGAGCGCCACGCGTGTGATGACCGGGCTCACGCGCGCGGGGCGCGCAGTGCGCGCAGCCCTGCCGCATTTGATGCTGGGGCCGGGCGCCGAGAAGCTCACGACTTCACCGCGCGACAGGCGGCCAGGAAGTCCTGCAACATCGCGCTGTCGTCGAAGGTGTCGGGGCTGCCGGGTTCGTGGAACTCGGGGTGCCATTGCACGGCTGCGACATAGCCATTGCCCGACGCCTCGTCGCGGCGGATGGCCTCGATGGTGCCGTCGTCGGGGCAGCGGGCCTCGACGACGAAGCCCGGCGCCAGGGCCTTGATGCCCTGGTGGTGGATGCTGTTCGTGGTGGCACGCCGCACACCGGGGTAGAGCTGCGCCAGCCGCGAGCCGGGCTCGATGTCGATGGCGTGGAAGTGCCGCTCGTACTTGCCGAGCTCACGATGCGCCTGCGAGCCGGGCACCTGCGTCGCGATGTCCTGCCACAACGTGCCGCCGAACATCACGTTGATGAGCTGCAAACCGCGGCAGACGCCGAACACCGGTTTGCCGGCCTGGACGAAGGCGTCGATGAGCTCGATCTCGTAGCGGTCGCGCACGGCGTCGCCGGCCCAGTCGGCGTGCAGCGGCTGCTCGCCGTAACACTCGGGCGCGACGTCGTTGCCGCCTTGCAGCACGAGGCCGTCCAGCGCCTGTGCGTAGTCGTGCAGGTCGAGGTCGCTGCGCAGCACGATGCTGTCCTTGGTGACGGCGGGGATCATCACCGCCATCGCGTGCCCTGAGAGCACCCAGTGCGCGACGCTCTGCTCGAGGTAGTGCAGCGTCTTGGTGAAGACGCCCGGCAGCGGCCCTTGCGAGCCGGGGTAGTAGATGCGCGCCGAGACGCCGATGAGCAGGGGTTTCGTCGAGGACATGGTGGGTACTGCGTGCGGCTCGCGCCCTCACATGGCCTGCAGGAACAGGCGCTCGTAGTCGCCCTCGGCGGCCGGGCGCGGGTTGGTCTGGCCGGTGAAGTCCTTGGCCGCCAGCGGCACGAGGCGCGGCAGGTGCGCTGGCGTCACGCCATGCGCGGCCAGGCCGCCGGCGATGCCGATGCGCTGCTTCAGGTGCTTGAGCCAGGCGATGAAGGCAAAGCCGCCGCCGGTGACGCGGGCAACGTGCGCGAGCTCGTCGAACTTGTGCGGCACGACCTCGTGGTTCCAGGCGAGCACGGTGTCGATCATCAGCGCGTTGGCCAGGCCGTGGTGCATGTCGCACACGGCGCCGAGCGCGTGCGCGCAGGCGTGCACCGAGCCGAGGTCCTTCTGGAAGGCGATGGCGCCCATCATCGAGCTCATCATCATGTCGGCGCGCGCGGCGATGTTGCCGGGCTCGGCCACCGCGACAGCGAGCGAGCGGGCGCCGATGCGCAGGCCCTCGAGCGCGATGCCGTCGCACAATGGGTGGAAGGCGGGCGACAGGTAGCTCTCGATGTTGTGCGTGAGCGCGTCCATGCCGGTGGCCGCCGTCACCGCGGGCGGCAGCGCGACCGTGAGCGCCGGGTCGGCGAAGACCGCCTTGGCGAGGATCTTGGCGCTGAACACCGTGCGTTTGACGTGCGTCTCGTTCTCCGAGACGACGGCGCTGCGCCCGACCTCGCTGCCGGTGCCGCTGGTGGTGGGCAGGGCCACGTAGTAAGGCAGCTCGTTCGTGATCGGCCGCACCTGCGGGTGGTCCCACACGTACTCGACCACGTCGCCCTCGTGCACGGCCATCATGCCCACGACCTTGCTCACGTCGAGCGCCGCGCCGCCACCGAAGCCGATGACGCAGTCGGCGCCGTGGGCCGTGTACATGGCCGCCCCGGCCATCACCTGCGCGCAGGTGGGGTTGCCGTGCACGCCGTCGAACACCGCCACCTGCAGCCCTTCGAGGTGGGTGCGGAACTCGGCCAGCACGGGCAGCTGCGCCAGCGCCCGGTCGGTGACGATGAGCGGGCGCTTCAGCCCCTGCTCCAGCAGGTGCGGACCGACGAGCTTGCGCGCGCCGACACCGAAGTGGATGGAAGTGGGGAACGCGAAGCGGGTGATGGTCATGGGGGTGGTGGCCTCGGTCGGAGGGGCTGGGTGGGGCGGCGTGGGGCTCGGGGCGGCGCCCGGATTCTCCCGCCAACGCCTGCGGCCCGGCTTCAGATGATCTCGAAGTAGCGCTTCAGCTCCCAGTCGGTGACCGCGTCCTGCCATTGCCGGTGCTCCCACTCGCGCGTGGCGGCGAAGTGGTCGACGAAGGTGTCGCCCAGCCAGTCACGCGCAATGGCGCTGGCCTGGAAGATGCGCGTGGTCTCGATCAGGGATCGCGGCGCGCGCGGGATGTTCTCGGCCCCCTGGTTGGTGCCGGTGATGGGCGGCGCGGTGAGCTTCAGGCCCTTCTCCACGCCGTGCAGGCCGGCGGCGATGACGGCGGCCATGGCGAGGTACGGATTCATGTCGGCGCCGGGGCAGCGCGTCTCGAGCCGCGTGCTCTTGGGGGCACCGGCGATGACGCGGAAACTCGCGGTGCGGTTGTCCACCCCCCAGGTGGGCTTGACCGGCGCCCAGAATCCATCGACCAGCCGCTTGTAGCTGTTGATGGTGGGCCAGAACATGGGCGCGAATTCCATCAGGCAGGCCACCTGGCCGGCGAGGTAGCTCTCGAAGAGCTTGCTCATCGAGCGCTTGCCCTTGGCGTCGTAGAAGAGGTTGGTCTTGCCGTCGCTGAGGCTCTGGTGGATGTGGCCGCTGCACCCGGGCAACTGCGCGTTCCACTTGGCCATGAAGCTGGGCATGACGCCATGCTTCTTGCCGATTTCCTTGGCGCCGGTCTTGAAGAGGATGGCGCGGTCGGCCTGTTCGAGTGCGCCGCTGAAGGCGATGGCCGCTTCGTACACGCCGGGCCCGGTCTCGGTGTGCAGGCCTTCGATGGGCACGCCGAAGGCGGCCATGTCGTCCATCAGCGCGTTGAAGAAGCCACGCTGGTCGGCCATGCGCAGCAGCGAGTAGCCGAACATGCCCGGCGTGATGGGCTCGGGCCCGACACCGCGCTTGCCGGCCCAGCTCTGCGGCGTCTCGGCGAAGTTGAACCACTCGAACTCGCAGCCGGCCATGGGGGCGAAGCCGAGCTTCTCGGCGCGCTTCAACACGCGCTTGAGGGTCTGGCGCGGGCACACGGGGTAGGGCGAGCCGTCTGCGTTGACGAACTCGCCGATGAAGAAGGGCACGTTGTTGTCCCAGGGCACATGGCGAGCCGTGTCGAGGTCGATGCGCGCGAGTGCATCGGGGAATCCGTGCTGCCAGCCGGTGACCTGGGTGTTGTCGTAGCACTGATCACTGGAGTCCCAGCCGAACACCACGTCGCAGAAGCCGAAGCCGCCGGACGGGTGAGGTTGGGCCGCGCCGAAGAACTTGTCGCGGTGCAGGTACTTGCCGCGCAGGATGCCGTCGATGTCGCTGACGGCGACCTTCACCTTGCCGGTGTCGCTTGAGCGGATGGCGGCGAGGGCGGGGTGTTCTTTGGCGCTGTTGTTCTTCTTGGGCATGAGGGGTCTCCTGGCGAGGGCGGTGTCTTCGGAGTTTGCGTTCAGTGAGTCGTTCGGCGGTTGGCGTTCGAAGGATGGCGCGGCTCAGGCGCGGGCGGGCCAGCCGCTGCCGCTTAGCTGCGGCGGTCGGGCCCTGGGGGCCCGACTCCCCTGCGCTGCTCGAACGCTTGGCCTGCGCGCGGAACTCGTTGCACTCGCTTCGCTCGTGCCACTCAGACACCCGCGCGAGTCAGAAGTGGAGGCGCGCGAGTACGCGCGCAGGCCAAGCGTTCTGCGCTGCTCGGCGCCGCAGATGCGCGGCATCGGCTGGCCCACCCGCGCCTGAGCGGAACCGGTGGTGGTCATCGCCAGAGGCAGAACCAACTCGGGACAGTGACGTCGACATGCGCCTGCGCTTGGCGCCGTGGCCAAGAACCGCGCATGGACATCGTCGAACGCCAACACCGCATCTGCAAGGCAGCGGGCCCGAGGGTGGCGGCGCGCATCTGCGGTGCCGAGCAGCGGAGAACTCTTGGCCCGCGCGCGTACTCGCGCGCCTCCACATCTGGCTCGCGCGGGTGTTTGAGTGGCACGAGCGAAGCGAGTGCAACGAGTTCCGCGCGTGGGCCACGAGACCGAGCAGCGCAGGGCAGCTCCGAGCGCC
>JAEUPE010000260.1 GCA_016790435.1 Rubrivivax sp.
TTGCAGATCCTGCAGTTGTTGATCAGTGGCGTGGCGCAGGGCTGCATCTATGGCCTCATCGCGCTCGGCTTCGTGCTGATCTACAAGGCCACCGAGACGGTGAGCTTCGCGCAGGGCGAGCTGATGATGCTCGGCTCCTTCCTGGCGCTGGCGCTGTTGTCGGGGCTGGGCATGCCCTTCTGGATCTCGATCCCGGCCACGATGCTGGCGATGGGTCTCTTCGGCCTGGCCGTCGAGCGCACGGTGATCCGGCCCATCCTCGGCCAGCCGGCGTTCTCCATCGTCATGCTGACCATCGGCATCAGCTACGTCGCGCGTGGCGCCATCACGATGATCCCCGACGTCGGCACCGACACGCGCGTGCTGCCCGTGCCCTACAACGACGCCGTCGCCCGCCTCGGCGGCCTGGTGCTCGACATCGAGCAGATGGTGGTGATCGGTGCCACCGCGGTGCTCTGCTTCGTGCTGGCCCTGCTCTTCAAGCACACGAAGATCGGCATCGCGATGCAGGCGAGCTCGCAGAACCAGCTGGCGGCCTATTACATGGGCATCCCGGTGCAGCGCCTGAACGGGCTCGTCTGGGCGCTGGCGGCGGCCGTCGCGGCGATCGCCGGCATCCTGCTCGCGCCGATCACCTTCGTGCACGCGAACATGGGCTTCATCGGCCTGAAGGCGTTTCCGGCGGCGGTCGTGGGAGGTTTCGGCAGCCTGCCCGGGGCCATCGTCGGCGGGCTCATCATCGGCATCGTCGAGTCGATGTCGGGCTTCTTCCTGCCCGAGGGCTTCAAGGACATCGCTGCCTATGTGGTGGTGCTCATCATGCTGATGGTCAAGCCGAACGGCCTGTTCGGCGAGAAGCTGTCGAAGAAGGTGTAGAGGCCCGGCCCCGTCATGCGCTTCATCTTCAAGACCGACTACGCCCAGGACCTGCGCCTGGCCAAGCATGGTGGGCAGACGTTCTGGTACAGCGTGCTGATGGCGGTGCTGCTGGCCTCGCCGTGGCTGCTGGAGGAGTACCTGCTGGCGCAGTTGACGCTCGTGCTCATCTACTCGGTGGTGGGCCTCGGGCTCATGCTGCTCGCCGGCTTCACTGGCCTGTTCTCGATCGGCCACGCGGCCTTCCTCGGTGTCGGCGCCTACACGCAGGCGGTCATGACGGCGGCCGGCGTACCGTTTCCGCTGGCGCTGGTGGCGGCCGCGGCGCTCTCGGCCGTGGTGGGCGTGGTGGTGGGGCTGCCGGCGCTGCGCGTGAAAGGCATCTACCTCGGCATCGCGACACTGGCCTTCGGCTTCATCGTCGAGGAGGTCTTCGCGCGCTGGGAGAAGGTGACTGGCGGCAACGCCGGCATGCACGTGAAGCCGCCGAGCCTGGGCGCCTGGAAGCTCGACACGGCCACCGAGTTCTATTTCATGTGCCTCGGCGTCACGGTGGTGGCGACGCTGCTCATCCTCAACCTGCTGCGCTCGCCCACGGGGCGGGCCTTCGTCGCCATCCGCGACTCGGAGATCTCGGCGCAGAGCATGGGCATCCATCTCGCGGCGTACAAGACGCTCAGCTTTGCCATTTCGGCGGCGCTGGCCGGGCTCGGCGGCGCCCTCTACGGGCACATGATCAAGTTCCTGAGCCCCGACCAGTTCAACATCATCCAGTCGATCGACCTGCTGCTCATGGTGGTGATCGGCGGCCTCGGCTCGGTGCATGGCGCCTTCCTCGGCGCCATCTTCCTCATCGTCATGCCGCAGGCGATCGGGGCGGTGAAGGACCTGTTGCCGGACTTCATCGGCCAGGCGCCGGGCCTGAAGGCGGTGGTGTACGGCGCCGTGCTGATCGCCTTCGTGCTCTTCGAGCCGATGGGGCTGTACGGCCGCTGGCTCAAGATCCGCACCTACTTCTCGATCTTCCCCTTCTACCGCAAGGGCATGTTCAAGCGGCAGAAGTCGTTCCAGAAGTCGGACCGGCTGCGGTGAGCGGGCCGAACTTTTCGACGCCACCATGAGCGACATCCTGCTTTCCGCCGAAGACCTGAGCGTGCGCTTCGGCGGCGTGCTCGCGGTCAACAAGGTGAGCTTCCAGGTGAGGAAGGGCGAGGTCTTTACCCTCATCGGCCCCAACGGCGCCGGCAAGACCACGGTCTTCAACCTCATCAGCCGCATCTACACGCCCACCACCGGCCGCATCACCTTCGAAGGGCAGGACCTCACGGGCCAGCCCCCGCACGCGGTGGCGGCGCTCGGCATCGCGCGCACGTTCCAGAACATCGAGCTTTTCGAGCACGCCACCGTGCTGCAGAACCTGCTCATCGGCCGGCACACGCACCGCGGCACGAGCCTGATCGACGACCTCCTCTTCACCGGCAAGGCGCGGCGGGCGGCGCTGCACGCACGCGAGAAGGTGGAGCAGGTGATCGAGTTCCTCGACCTGCAGCACCACCGCGACACCATGATCGCCGGCCTGCCCTACGGCGTGCGCAAGGTGGTGGAACTGGCGCGAGCTCTGGCCTCCGAGCCGAAGCTGCTGCTGCTGGACGAGCCCTCTTCGGGCCTCAACGTCGAGGAGACCGAGGACATGGTGTTCTGGATCGACGACATCCGGCGCGAGTTCGGCATCACGGTGCTGATGGTCGAGCACGACATGTCCCTAGTGAGCAAGGTCAGCGACCGCGTGCTCGCGATGAACCAGGGCGAGGTGCTGGCCATGGGCAGCCCGGCCGAGGTGCAGGCGCATCCGGGGGTGATCGAAGCCTATCTCGGTTCGGCGGACGACATGTCCTCGCTGCGGAGGGCGGCCTGACATGAGTGCCAACCCGGCCGATCGGCCCGCCGGCGGCGACGAGGTGCTCGTGCTCTCCAACGTGGAGAGCGCCTACGGCCCCATCCGCGCCATTCGCGGCGTCAGCCTCAAGGTGAGGAAGGGCGAGATCGCCACCGTGCTCGGCAGCAACGGCGCCGGCAAGACGACCATCCTCAAGACGATCTCCGGGATCATCGACCCCCGCCGGGGCACCGTGGTCTTCAAGGGCCGCGACATTACCGCCAACGACCCGGCCGCCATCGTGCGCCTGGGCCTGATGCACGTGCCCGAAGGACGCGAGGTGTTCCCGCTGCTGTCGGTGCACGACAACCTGCTGATGGGCGCCTACACGCGTGCCGACCGCGACGGCGTGGCGCGCGACATGGAGATGTCGCTGGCCTACTTTCCGATCCTCAAGGAGCGGGCCCGCCAGCAGGCCGGGCTGCTCTCGGGCGGGCAGCAGCAGATGCTGGCGATCGCGCGGGCGCTGGTGGCCGCGCCGGAGATGATCCTGCTCGACGAGCCGAGCCTCGGCCTTTCGCCGAAGCTCACGCGAGAGATCTTCGAGATCGTCGTTCGCATCAACCGCGAGCGCGGCACGACCATCCTGCTCGTGGAGCAGAACGCCAACATGGCGCTCAACGTCGCCGACTACGGCTACGTGCTGGAGAACGGCCGCATCGTCATGGAAGACCGCTGTGCCGTGCTGCGCGAGAAGGAGGACGTGAAGGAGTTCTACCTCGGCATGAAGGACGCCGGGGTGCGTGGCGAGCGGCGCTGGAAGAAGAAGAAGACCTGGCGCTGAGGCGCAGCCAAGCCGAGAAGACGGAGCCGAACATGCCGAAGCTTTGGGACCTGACGATGAGCCCGCCGAGCCCGGACGTGCGCGTGCCGGGCGAGACGATCCCCGCGGTCTTCTGGAACGCCGTGCGCCTGCGCAGCGAGCAGGTGTGGATGCGCGAGAAGAAGCTCGGCATCTGGCGCAGCTGGAGCTGGAACCGCACCGGCGAGGCCGTGCGCGAAGTGGCCCATGGGCTGATGGCGCTTGGCCTGCAGCCCGGCGAGCGCATATCCATCCTGAGCAATACGGTCGTCGAGTGGGTCCTGGCGGACCTGGGCGCGCTGAGTGCGGGGGCGGTGTCGAACGGCATCTACCCCACCGATGCCGCCAGCCAGGTGCACTACCTGTGCGAGGACTCCGGCTCGGCGGTGCTGTTCGTCGAGGACGACGAGCAGCTCGACAAGGCACTGGAAGTGCGCCCGCGGCTGCAGGGGCTGCGCCGCATCGTGGTCTTCGACATGGAAGGCCTGCACGACCTGGACGACCCGCAGGTGCTCTCGTTCGACAAGCTGCGCGAGATGGGACGCGAGCACCTGAAGGTGCATCCGGGCGCGATGGAAGAGCGGATCACGGCGATCGACCCCGAGGCGCTGGCCATCCTCATCTACACCTCGGGCACGACCGGCAAGCCCAAGGGCGTCATGCACAGCCACCGCAACCTGGTGGTGGAGATGCGTGGCCTCGAGACCCTGTGGGGCCCGGGCAGTGGCGAGGACGAGCGAATGTGCTTCCTGCCGCTGTGCCACATCGCCGAGCGCATGGGCGGCGAGTACCAGGCCATGTACAACGGCGCGAAGCTGAACTTCGTCGAGAACCCCGACACGGTGCCCGAGAACGTGCGCGAGATCTCGCCGACGCTCGTGACCGCGGTGCCGCGCGTCTGGGAGAAGTTCTATTCCGGCGTCACCATCGCCGTGAAGGAGGCCGGTCGCCTGCAGCAACTGGCCTATGCCTGGTCGCTCGGCGCCGGCAACGAGGTCGCCTTGCGCGTGCTGGCCGGTCAGCCGGTTTCGACCTGGCTGAAGCTGAAGTTCCACCTCGCCGAGTGGCTGGCCTTGTCGAACGTGCGCAAGATGATCGGCATCGATCGCGCACGGCTGTGCGTGACGGGGGCGGCGCCGATCTCACCCGACCTGGTGAAGTGGTACCTCGCGCTCGGCGTGCCCATGCTCGAGGTGTGGGGCATGTCCGAAAGCTGCGGCGCCTCCACCTACATGCCCGCCGGACGCATCAAGCCGGGCTCCATCGGTGTGGCCTGCCCATGGAACGAGGTGAAGATCGACCCCGCCACGGGCGAGATCCTCGTGCGCGGCCGCAACGTCTTCATGGGCTACCTCAACCAGCCCGAGAAGACGGCCGAGACGATCGACGCCGAGGGCTGGCTGCACACGGGCGACGTCGGCAGCGTCGACGCGGACGGGTTCTTCAAGATCACCGACCGCATGAAGGACATCATCATCACCGCCGGCGGCAAGAACGTCACGCCGAGCGAGTGGGAGAACGAACTCAAGTTCTCGCCCTATGTCACCGACGCGGTGGTCATCGGCGACAAGCGTGCCTACCTCACCGCGTTGATCATGATCGACCAGGAAAACGTCGAGAAGTTCGCGCAGGACAACGACGTGCCGTTCAGCAATTACGCCAGCTTGACACGGGCCCCCGAGGTGCGAGCATTGATCCAGGGCGAGATCGACAAGGTCAACGCCAAGTTCGCGCGTGTCGAGCAGATCAAGAAGTTCCACCTGCTGGAGACGCAGCTCACCGCCGAGGACGAGGAATTGACCCCGACGATGAAGCTCAAGCGCAAGCTCGTGCAGCAGAAGTACGCCCCCCAGATCGAAGAGATGTACAGGTAAACCCGGTCCCCGGCCGGCGGCGCCCTGGCGTTGCCGTCCCAAGCAAGCCTCTCCAAGGAGACTCTCCAATGAAGCGAACCAGCCTCTATGCCGCCGCGGCGGCCCTTGCCCTGTCAGGCGCCATGTCCGACGGCGCCCATGCCCAGCAGGGCGTCAGCAAGTCCGAGATCGTGATCGGCTCGATCCAGGATCTCTCCGGGCCCATTGCCGGCTTCGGCAAGCAGGTCCGGCTGGGCCTGATGCTGCGCGTGGACGAGATCAACGAGCAAGGTGGCATCAACGGCCGCAAGTTGAAGCTCGTGGTCGAGGACTCGGCCTACGACCCCAAGAAGGCGGTGCTGGCGGCGCAGAAGCTCGTCAACCAGGACAAGATCTTCATCATGGTCGCGCACCTCGGCACGGCCCAGAACAACGCCGCGATGCCGGTGCAGTTCGAGAAGAACGTCATCAACTTCATGCCGGTGACGGCGGCGCGCGAGATGTACGAGCCGTTCCATCGCCTGAAGTACTCCTTTGCGGTGCCCTACTACGATCAGATGCTGATCATGGCGCCCAGGATGGCCAAGGAGAAGGGCGCCAAGAAGGCTTGCACGATCTACCAGGACGACGAGTTCGGGCTGGAGGTGGTGCGCGGCGCCGAGGCCGGGCTCAAGACCATCGGCATGGAACTGGCCGAGAAGACCAGCTACAAGCGCGGTGCCACCGACTTCAGCTCGCAGGTCGCGCGCATGAAGGCCGCCGGCTGCGACATGGTGATCCTCGGCACCATCATCCGCGAGACGATCGGCACCATCGCCGAGTCGCGCAAGACCGGCTTCAGCCCCACCTTCCTGGGCACCAGCGCGGCCTACACCGACCTCATCCACAAGCTGGGCGGCCCGGCCATGAACGGCCTGTATGCCGCGATGGGCGCACAGCACCCGTACCTCGACGAAGCGTCGCAGCCGCTGCGCTTCTGGGCGAGCAAGTACAAGACCAAGTTCAATGAGGACCCGACGGTGTTCTCGGCGTATGGCTACCTGATCATCGACATGTTCGCCCAGGCCGCGACGAAGGCGGGTGCGAACCTGACGACCGACAGCTTCGTCAAGGTCATGGACACGATGAAGTTCCCGCCCGACATGTTCGGTTCTGCGGAGGCCACCTTCAGCCCGACCAAGCGGCTGGGCAGCAATGCAACGCGCCTTTCGCAGATCACCGATGGGCGCTGGAAGGTCATCTCCGAATACGTGAAGCCCTGATCGCGACGCCGGCGTGAGCAGCGCGGCCGCCTTCGGGCGGCCGCTTCACTTGGGGCCGGGATAATCCGGCCGATGAGTGACGGATATGAATGGCTCGAGGTCGAGTCGCTCGACCTCGAGGCGCAGGGCGTGGCACACCGTGCAAGTGCCGACGGCACGGCCGAGGGGAAGGGCAAGGTGGTCTTCATCGAGGGCGCCTTGCCCGGCGAACGGGTGCAGTCGCAGATCTCGCGCAAGAAGAACCAGTGGGAGCAGGGAACTGTCACGGCCATCGCGCGAGAGAGCGCTCAGCGCGTGCGACCGGCCTGCCCGCATTTCGGCTTGCACGCCGGCGCCTGCGGCGGCTGCAAGATGCAGCATTTGCACCCAGCGGCGCAGGTGGCGGTGAAGCAGCGCGTGCTCGAAGACAACCTCTGGCACCTGGGCAAGGTGCGGCCGGGGCAGATGCTGCCGCCGATCGCCGGGCCGACTTGGGGCTATCGATACCGGGCTCGCCTGTCGGTGCGGCACGTGCCGAAGAAGGGGCAGGTGCTGGTCGGTTTCCACGAGCGCAAGTCGCGCTACGTGGCCGACATGTCGACCTGCCCGGTGCTGCCGCCCAAGGTGAGCGCCTTGCTGCCCGCCCTGCGCGAGCTGATGGGCGGCATGTCGCACCGCGACCGCCTGCCGCAGATCGAACTGGCCGCGGGCGACGACGTCGTGGTGCTCGTGCTCAGGCACCTGGAACCCCTGAACGACGAGGACCGACAGCGCCTGCGCGAGTTCGGCCGCCGCCACGACGTGGTCTGGTGGTTGCAGCCGGGCGGCCCCGACACGGTGGCGCCGATGGATGCCGATGGCCCCACGCTGAGCTATGCGCTGCCGGAATTCGGCGTGACGATGCCGTTCAAGCCGACGGACTTCACTCAGGTCAATCCGCACATCAATCGCGTGCTGGTCGAACGGGCGGTCAGACTGCTCGACGTGCAACCCGATGAGCGCGCCATCGACTGGTTCTGTGGCCTCGGCAACTTCAGCCTGCCATTGGCGACGCGGGCCGCTTCGGTGCTGGGCTTGGAAGGCAGCGCCGCCCTGGTGGCCCGTGCGCGCGAGAGCGCAACGCTGAACGGACTCGCGGCGCGCACGTCGTTCGAGGCTGCCAACCTGTTCGAGATCGACACATCGCGGCTCGTGGCGCTCGGGCGCGCCGCGCGTTGGCTCATCGACCCGCCGCGCGAGGGGGCGTTCGCGCTGGCCAAGGCATTGGCCGAGTTGCATCAAGCCGGTCAGGGTGCCCTCGCCGCGCCGGTGCGCATCGTCTACGTCAGCTGCAACCCGGCGACGCTGGCGCGAGACGCCGGGCTGCTCGTGCACCAGGCCGGCTATCGCTGCAGCCTGGCGGGCGTCGTCAACATGTTCCCGCACACGGCGCACGTGGAGAGCATCGCGGTGTTCGATCTCGAAAGCGCGGCGCCGCCGGTGCCGGTGGCCTGACCGGGCGATTGCCGGTTCCTCGCCGCTTCCTCGCTCCATCGATCAGTGGGCCGAGCTTCGGGTTCCCCCGAGTCACGCGATAGTCACGATCGATACCATCGCTGCATGTTGCAGCCGGCCCACCGCTCCATCGCCCACCCCACCCTGAGCCACGGTGTGCAGGTGTTCGAACAGAGCGCGGTGCCGTGGCAGGACACCTCGGAGCCCGGGCTGCGCCTGAAGCCCGTGCGCTACGACGATGAGCGCGGGCACTACCTGGGCTGGGTCGGTTTCGCGCCCATGGCACGAAGCGGGCTGCACCAGCATCGCGGGGTCGCCACGAGCTTCGTCGTCGACGGCGGCCTCACCGACTACCACGGCAGCCTCGGCCTGCACGAGGCGGGCATCAACCTGTGTGGCGCCACGCACGATGCGGTCTCTTATCAGAACACGCTGCTGGTGTCGCGCCTCGAAGGCCCGGTGATCTACCCGCGCGAGCATGGGGACCTGAGCGGCCTGCATGCCGGATCGCGCCACGACGAGGTGCGCAACCCGGCGCCTGACGTGCCGCCGGACATCAATGTCCCCGTCGACCGGCTGCCCGCCCATCAAACGGGCATCGCGGGGCTGCGCCGGCAGACGGTCTTCGATTACGCCGGTACCGGCAGTGCCCACCGGTTCGTGCAGCTCCAGATGGCGCCCGGCTGCGACCTCCCGGCCTGGCGCGCCAGCGCGCGTGTCGACTTCTGGGTGCGAGGCGGACGGCTCGTCGTCGAAGGCCAGACCGTGCTCGCCAACAGCTTCGTCGTGGTCGACGCAGGCGCAACGATGCGGATGGGCTCACCGAATGGCGCCCTGGTGCTCGCCTGGGCCGAGGGTCCGGAGGAGTGGCTCGCGCCGGCGGCCGACGTGCGCGCGGTGCGCTCAAGCCTCTTCGGCTTCTGAAGCCCTCAGGGCGGCGATCAGGCGGTCCAGTGTCTGCCCCATCTGCGCCTGCTCGCCGGCGCTGACCTCGGCGAAGAGCTGCGCCTCGCGTTCCGCGGCCGAGGCGCCGATGCGGCGGTAGAGCGCCTGTCCGGTGGTGCTGAGCGTCAATCGCGCGCGCCGCGCATCGGCCGGGTCGGCCGCCTTCTCGAGCCGCCCCTGCCGGGCAAGGGCGGCGATGGCGCGGCTGACGCTCATCTTGTCGAGCCCGGTGGCCTCGACGATGTCGGTGGCGGCCACGCCCGGGTGGCTGGCCAGCACCACCATCGTCCGCCACTCATTGAGCGTCAGCCGGTGCGCACGAGACAAGGTCTCGACGAAGGGGCGCGCCGTGAGGTTCACGACGCGCACCAGCTTGAAGAAGAGCGAATCGTCGATCGGCAGCGGGCCGCCGCGCCGGCTCCCTCTGCGACCACCGCCGGGGCGGCGCGGCTGCAGGCCCCGCTCAGGCCTTGCCACGCGCCTTCTCGGCCACCTGCTCGATCTTGCTCACGAGGCCCGCGTGCGTGCCCACCTTCCAGCGCGCATAGACGCGGCGGGTGGCGATCTGCCACGCCTGCTGCTCGGCCGCAGTCGGCACATGCACGTCGACGCCGAGCCCGCGCACGCGCTCCACGTCTTCGGCGAAGAGCTTGCGCACGAGGCCGATCTGCTGCTTCGCCGCGTCCTGGGCTGCCTCGCGCACGATCTTCTGGTCGGCCGGCGTCCACTGCTGCCACACCGGTTGTGCGATGGCGAAGAGCAGGATGTCGTTGGAGTAGTTCCACTTCGTCACGTACTTCTGTCCGAGGGTGTGGATCTTGGCGGCGAGGAAGACCTCGAGCGGGTTCTCCTGCGCGTCCACGGCGCCAGAGGCCAGGGCCGGCTGTGCGTCGGCCCAGCTCATGAAGGTGGGATTGGCGCCCATGCCGGTCATGATCTCGCCGTACATCGGGCTGCCGACGACGCGCACCTTGATGCCCTTGAGATCGTCCGGCGCCTTCACCGCGCGCTTGCTGTTGCTGAGCTGCCGGTAGCCGGTCTCGCCCACGGCCAGCGGTTCGGCACCGGCCTTGCGCACGAGATCGAAGTACTCGTCCATGACGGCCGGGCTGGTGGTGGCCGCGTCCCAGGCCTTGTGGTCGGGCAGGATGAAGGGCAGCGTGAAGACGCCAAGCTCGCGCACCGTGCCGCTCCAGTTGATCGGCGCGCCGCACAGCACATCGATGATGCCCTGGCGCATGGCCGAGAACTCGCGGTCCTGTTGCCCCTGCACGAGGCTGGCGCCCGGGTACTGCTTGATGTTGATGCGCCCGCCCGTGCGCTCGCGCACGAGGTTGCCGAAGATCTCGCCGCCCTTGCCCCAGGCGAAGGCCGGCGGCACCACGGTGCTCATCTTGTACTCGGCCTTGTAGGCGGCCTGCGCATGGGCAAACCGGGGCAGGCCGACGGTGGCAGCGGCCGTGCCGGTGGCCAGGATCAGTTGACGACGATGCAGCATTCGAGTCTCCTTGCTCCAACGAGCCTTCAATAACCCAGTGCTCTGGGCAACCACAAAGCGATCTCCGGGAAGAGCGCCACGGCGGCCGTGGCGACGACGAAGCTCAACACCAGCCAGCCCACGTGCGGCAGCGTCTGCTCGACGCGCACGGCGGCGAGCCGGCAGGCGACGAGCAGGTTCACGGCCATCGGCGGCGTGAACTGCCCGATGGCCACCACCATGGTCAACAGCACGCCGAACCACACCACGTCCCAGCGGAAGGCCAGCATCAACGGGTAAAGCAGCGGCAGGAAGATGAGGAAGATCGACACGCCATCGAGGAACATGCCCACCACGAGCAGCAGCGCCAGCACGAGCGCCAGCGCACCTGCCGAGCCGATACCGGCCGCCTGCACGGCGCGCACCAGTGGGTCGGCCAGGCCGAGCGTGTTGGCAGAGTAGGCGAAGATGCCGGCCAGCGCCATGACGATCATGATCACCGCCGACACCTCGGTGGCATCGCGCAGGATGGGGTAGAGGTCGCGCAAGCCGATGGTGCGATGAACGAAGAGGCCGACGAGCAGGCCGTAGACGGCGGCGACGACCGCGGCTTCGGTCGGCGTGAACCAGCCGGCACGCATCCCGCCCAAGATGAGGACTGGCGCCGCCAAGCCCCAGGCCGCACGGCCGAGGCTGGGCCAGAACGGCGGGCGCGGCAGCTCGCGCTCCAGCGCCCCGTAGCCGTGCCGGCGCGACAGCCAGACGGCCGGCACGATGAGCGCCAGCCCGGCCAGGATGCCCGGCAGCATGCCCGCGGCGAAGAGCGCCGGCACCGACGCCCCAGGGACCGAAACGCTGTAGACGACGAACGCGATCGACGGCGGGATCAGGATGTCGGTGGCGGCGGCCGCACCGACGACGCTGGCCGAGAACGGCGCCGGATAGCCTGCGCGCGCCATCGCGGCGATCATCACCGCGCCCACCGCCGCCGCATTGGCCGGGCCCGAGCCCGAGATGCCGCCCAGCACCATGGCCACGACGATGGCCACGAGCGGCAGCATACCCGCCGACCGGCCGACGCAGGCGACAGCGAAATCCACCAGACGCTGCGCGACGCCCGAGCGGTCGAAGACCGAACCGACGAGCACGAACATCGGCAGCGCCAGCAAAGGGTACTTGGCGATGCCGGCCTGCATGTTCTGCGGCGCGGCGAGCAGACCGAACCACTGCGCATCGGCGTTGGCCCAGCCGATGGCGACGATGCCGCCGAGCGCGAGCGCGGCGCCGATCGGCACGCCGGCCAGCATCAGCAGCGCAAAGAGGGCGAAGAGTGTGAATCCGATCAAGGAGGCGCCCCGTTTTCGCCGGCGCGATCGCCGACCGTCCCGTTCGCCTCGATGCCGCTGCCGGCCGAGGCGGCGCGCCAAGCGAAGCCGAACGAGCGCAAGGCGATGGCCGCGCACAGCACCGGCGAGAAGACCGTGAACCACCAGCGAGGCACGCCCAGGCCCATGGACGTCTCGGCGTAGCGAATTTCGTCGGCCACGACGCGCGCGAAGAGCACCGCGAGCATCGCAAACAGCAGCGCCGCGATGCAGGCTGCGGCAACCTTCAGGCGGCGCCGGCGCGCTGTGCTGCCACCATCGTAGAAATACTCGATGCGGACGTGACGGTCGCGCGCCGCGGCGGCCGAGGTGCCGGCCAACGTCATCACGACCATGAGGAAGACCGAGATCTCCTCGGTCCAGGCGAATGACTCGTCGACCACGTAGCGCGTGACGACGTTGCCGAGCGTGATCAGCACGAGCAGGGCCATGCAGGCCACGGCCAGCCCCTCCTCGAGCGCCACCGGAATGCGCTTCATCTGCCTCGCCTCCCGCCAACTGCCGTCGAGCCGGCGTTCGCGCCCGGGCGGCGGAGGAGATGGTAACGATCGTGACGGTGTGGCCGCTGAAGGCTTACCCGGAGCGCCACGGGCCAATACCAGGAATGAAAACGGGGCCCGAAGGCCCCGCTGGTCTAGTCAGTGATGCGGTCTGCCGCGGTCGGCGGCTCAGTCGTCCCCGCCGGCGATGCCGAGGATGGCGAGCAGGCTCTGGAAGACGTTGTAGATGCTGAGGTAGACGCCGAGCGTGGCAGTGATGTAGTTCGTCTCTTCGCCGTCGGCCACGCGCTTCAGGTCGTAGAGGATGAAGAACGAGAACACGGCGATCGCGACGACGGCGATGGTGACCATCAGCGCGCTACTCTGCAGGAACACGTTGGCGATGGCCGCCACGAAGACCAGCATGACGCCGATGAACATGAACTTGGCCATGCCCGACAGGTCACGCTTGACCACGCTGGACAGCGTCGCCATCCCCAGGAAGATGACGCCGGTGCCGGCGAAGGCCGTCATCACGAGGCTGGCGCCATTGCTCATGCCCAGCACCACGCCCAGCAGGCGCGACAGCATGATGCCCATGAAGAAAGTGAAGCCGAGCAGGATGGGCACGCCGGCGGCCGAGTTCTTGAACTTCTCGATCGCGAACATGAAGCCGAACGCGCCGGCCAGGAAGACGATGAGGCCGATGCCCGGGCTCATGGCGCGGGCGATGCCCGTCTGCACGCCCAGCCAGGCACCGAGCACCGTGGGAATCATCGACAGCGCGAGCAGCCAGTAGGTGTTGCGCAGGACGCGGTTGCGCTCGGCGGCGGTGGCGACCGGTGCGCCGCCATAGGTTTGTTGCAGGCTCTGATCCATGACACCTCCGTGAGGGGATGATGATGCTCTGCACCCGGAGGAGCCTCCGAGGCAGGACGTCCCGCATTCTATGAGTTGTGCTCGGGCGCGCGATGCCCCCGCGGCGATTGGCGACATGGCAGGTGATTCGCTATCGTCGGGTCATGAAGAACAAGCCCATGTTGACCCTCGACGACTGCCGCCGCATGGCCGCCGCCGCCGAGGCGGAAGCCCAGCGTCACGGCTGGGCCGTCTCCATTGCCATCACCGACGACGGTGGTCATCTGCTCTGGCTGCAGCGGTTGGACGGTGCGCCGCCCGTCTCGGCGCACATTGCCCCGGCCAAGGCGCGCACGGCGGCCATCGGGCGGCGCGAGAGCAAGGCCTATGAAGACATGATCAACCAGGGCCGCCATGCCTTCCTGAGCGCGCCAACGCTCGAAGGCATGCTCGAGGGCGGGGTGCCGATCGTGCACGAGGGTCATTGCATTGGGGCGGTGGGCGTGAGTGGCGTCAAGTCGTCCGAGGACGTGCAGATCGCGCGCGCCGGCATCGGGGCATTGGCCCTGCCAGGCCCGTAGCCCACTGTCGGCCGCTCGGCAGCCCTGCAGGCAGGCCGGCAACCCGCTAGCGCCTGACGAGCAGTAGGCAGCCTGCGACGATCAGGACGGCCGAACCTGCGGTGTGGATCGACGGGATCTCGCCGAACCCGACGTAGCCGATCAGGGCTGCCCAGAGGAAGCCCGAGTACTCCACGGGCGCAAGGCGGCTGGCCTCCATGTGGCGCAGCGCCCAGGTGATGGCGCACAGGCCGACGCTGGCCAACACGCCGACTGCCGCGATTGCCGGCCAGTCGGAGGCGGGCACGGGTTGCCACCAAGCGGCCGCTGGCAGGGCGAGCATCGCCAGCGGCAGGACGTTCTGCAGCAGCAGAAAGGTGGGCAGCGTGTCGTGCTGCGCCTGCCGGCGCGTCAGCACCATCACGAAGGCGAAACTCACCGCCGAGAGACCCGCATAGAGGAGGCCGGTCAGGCGCGGCCGGCTGGTCTGCTCCAGTTCGGGCCACATCGCAGTGGCCGCGCCTGCCAACCCGAGTGCCGACGCCGCCCACACCCAGCGGGACGGCCGCTCGCGCAGGAACAGCATCGCCAGCAGCGAGATGAAGATGGGCGCGGTATACCCCATCGCAACCGCCTGCGCGAGGTCCAGCACCGAGAGCGCGTGGAAGTACAACCCCAGCGTCACCATGAGCAGGGCACTGCGAAGCAGGTGCATGCGCCACTGCCGGGCCGAGGGCATGGGTGTTCGCCACAGGGCCCAGATGGCCAGCGCGATCACCGCCCCGCTGGCAAAGCGGAAGAACGTCAGCTGGGTCGCGCCGTAGCGGGGGGCCAGCCCCTTGATGGTGGCGTCCATCGAGATGAACGAGGCGGCCGCGAGGGCGGCGGCCCAGACGGGAGCGGCCGCCCAACGCGGCGCCAGCCAGCGTGCGCCGGAGGCGGGGAGGGGCATGCGGCGGAGTCTAAGTGCGCCGCGGCCGACTGGGCCTGATGGGGTTACTCAGCGGCTATACTTCACAGGTTTACCCGCCCACTGCGCAGCGCTCACGACACTCCGGCACCGGAATCCCCTCGGACCCACTCCTGCGGCCCCGCAACGTGCCGCGGCCAAGGTGGCGGCGAGCGCGCGACACCCGGAGTCTTCTTTGCCGAGCGATCCCGCCCCCCCGCTGTCTGCGCCCTCTGCGCTGCGCCCCCATCTGCCACCGGCGCTGCTCGCCCTGGCCGACGGAACGAGCTTCGTTGGCATCTCCATCGGTGCGGCGGGGCGAACGACCTCCACCACCGTTGGCGAGGTGGTCTTCAACACGGCGCTCACCGGCTATCAGGAGATCCTTACCGATCCCAGCTACTGCCGGCAGATCGTGACACTCACGTACCCGCACATCGGCAACACCGGTGTGAACGAGGAGGACCTCGAAGCGGCCCGCGTGCAGGCGGCGGGGCTCGTGATCAAGGACCTGCCGCTGCGCATGTCGAGCTTCCGCGCCACGGCCTCGCTCTCGGAGTACCTGCAACGCGAGGGTACCGTGGCCATCGCGGGCATCGACACGCGCCGCCTGACGCGTGTGCTGCGCAGCCGCGGCGCGCAGAACGGTTGCATCGCGGCCTTTTCGGCTGGCACCGAGATCACGCCCGATCGCATCGCCCAGGCCGTGGCCGCCGCCCGCGCCGCGCCGTCCATGGCGGGGCTGGACCTCGCCCGCGTCGTCAGCACGACCGCGCCCTACGAGTGGACCGCGACCGAGTGGCGGCTGGGGCACGGCTTCGGCAAGATGTCGAAGCCCGAGAGGCACGTCGTCGCCTACGACTTCGGCGTCAAGCGCAACATCCTGCGCATGCTCGCCAGCCGCGGGTGTCACGTCACCGTGGTGCCTGCGCAGACGCCAGCGTCCGAGGTGCTGAAGCTGAAGCCCAATGGCATCTTCCTCAGTAACGGCCCCGGCGATCCGGAGCCATGCGACTACGCCATCGAGGCCGCGCGCGGGCTGATCGCCACCGGCATGCCGGTCTTCGGCATCTGCCTGGGCCACCAGATCATGGCCCTCGCCTCGGGCGCGAAGACGTTCAAGATGAAATTCGGCCACCACGGTGCCAACCACCCGGTGAAGGACCTGGACAGCGGCCGCGTCAGCATCACGAGCCAGAACCATGGCTTCGCGGTCGACGAGAAGACGCTCGGCACCAACCTGCGCGCCACGCATGTCAGCCTGTTCGACGGCACCCTGCAGGGCTTGGCACGCACCGACAAACCCGCCTTCTGCTTCCAGGGCCATCCGGAGGCGAGCCCCGGGCCGCACGACATCGCCTACCTCTTCGACCGTTTCGTCAAGCTGATGCAGGAGCACTGAGATGGCGAAGCGCCAAGACATCGACAGCATCCTGATCATCGGCGCCGGCCCGATCGTCATCGGCCAAGCCTGCGAGTTCGATTATTCCGGCGCGCAGGCCTGCAAGGCGCTGCGCGAGGAGGGCTACCGCGTCATCCTCGTCAACAGCAACCCGGCGACGATCATGACCGACCCGGAGACGGCCGATGTGACCTACATCGAGCCCATCACCTGGCAGGTGGTCGAGCGCATCATCGAGAAGGAAGTGCCGCGCTCCGGGCGCATGGCCTTGCTGCCGACCATGGGCGGGCAGACGGCGCTCAACTGCGCGCTCGACCTGCACAAGCACGGCGTGCTGGCCAAGCACGGCGTCGAGATGATCGGCGCCAACGAGCGCGCCATCGAGAAGGCCGAGGACCGCCTGAAGTTCAAGGACGCGATGACCTCCATCGGCCTCGACTCGGCCAAGAGCGGCATCGCGCACTCGTGGGAGGAGGCGCAGGCGGTGCGCGAGCACATCGCGCGCGTCACCGGGGGTGCCGGCTTCCCGGCCGTCATCCGCCCGAGCTTCACGCTCGGCGGCACGGGCGGCGGCATCGCCTACAACCCGGAGGAGTTCGAGGAGATCTGCAAGCGCGGGCTCGACCTCTCGCCGACCAAGGAGCTCCTCATCGAGGAGAGCCTCATCGGCTGGAAGGAGTACGAGATGGAGGTGGTCCGCGACCGCGCGGACAACTGCATCATCGTCTGCTCCATCGAGAACCTCGACCCGATGGGCATCCACACCGGCGACAGCATCACCGTGGCGCCGGCGCAGACGCTCACCGACCGCGAATACCAGCTGATGCGCAACGCCAGCATCGCGATCCTGCGCGAGATCGGCGTCGATACAGGTGGCAGCAACGTGCAGTTCGCGGTCGACCCCAAGACCGGCCGCATGATCGTCATCGAGATGAACCCGCGCGTCAGCCGCAGTTCGGCGCTGGCCTCCAAGGCCACGGGCTTCCCGATCGCCAAGGTGGCCGCCAAGCTGGCCGTCGGCTACACGCTCGATGAGTTGCGCAACGACATCACCGGCGGCGCCACGCCGGCGAGCTTCGAGCCCAGCATCGACTACGTCGTCACCAAGATCCCGCGCTTTGCGTTCGAGAAGTTCCCGGCTGCCGATCCGCACCTCACGACGCAGATGAAGAGTGTGGGCGAGGTGATGGCGATGGGGCGCACCTTCCAGGAGAGCTTTCAGAAGGCGCTGCGGGGGCTGGAAACGGGTATCGACGGGCTCTCCGAGCGCAGCACCGAGCGCGACGAGATCGTCGACGAGATCGGCAATGCTGGGCCGGAACGGGTGCTCTTCGTGGCCGATGCCTTCCGCATCGGCATGACGCTCGAGGAGGTGTTCGACGAGACGGCCATCGACCCGTGGTTCCTGGCCCAGATCGAGGACCTGGTCGCCACCGAGAAGCGCCTGGCTGGTCGCAGCGTGGGCTCGATCGGTGCCGCCGACCTGCGCTGGCTCAAGAGCAAGGGCTTTTCCGACCGGCGCCTCGCCAAGCTGATGGGCACCCACCAGCACGAGGTGCGCGCGCGCCGCCATGCACTCGGCGTGCGGCCGGTCTACAAGCGGGTGGACACCTGCGCGGCGGAGTTCGCCACGCAGACGGCCTACATGTACAGCACCTACGACGAGGAGTGCGAGGCCGAGCCGACGGCGCGCAAGAAGATCATGGTGCTCGGCGGTGGCCCGAACCGCATCGGCCAGGGCATCGAATTCGACTACTGCTGCGTGCACGCGGCGCTGGCGATGCGCGAGGACGGGTACGAGACCATCATGGTCAACTGCAACCCGGAAACCGTGTCGACCGACTACGACACGAGCGACCGCCTCTATTTCGAGCCGGTGACGCTGGAGGACGTGCTCGAGATCGTCGACAAGGAGAAGCCGGCCGGCGTCATCGTGCAGTACGGCGGCCAGACGCCGCTGAAGCTGGCGCTGGACCTGGAAGCCAACGGCGTGCCGATCAGCGGCACCTCGCCGGATTCGATCGACATCGCCGAGGCCCGCGAGCGCTTCCAGCAACTGCTGCAACGCTTGAGGCTGAAGCAGCCGCCGAACCGCACCGCACGCACCGAGGAGGCGGCGCTGGAGCTGGCGCAGCAGATCGGCTACCCGCTGGTGGTGCGCCCCAGCTACGTGCTCGGCGGCCGCGCGATGGAGATCGTGCACGGCGACAAGGACCTCGAGCGCTACATGCGCGAGGCGGTGCGCGTCTCCGAGAAGAGCCCGGTGCTGCTGGACCGCTTCCTCGAC
>JAEUPE010000262.1 GCA_016790435.1 Rubrivivax sp.
CCGCTACTTCTTCGTCGAACTGGGGTTCGCCGGCAACGTCAACAACTACTACGACCGCCGCAACAGCTACCTGCCCGAGGTCCTGCGCACGCGCCGCGGCATCCCGATCACGTTGGCGCTGATCTTCGTGGAACTGGCGCAGCAGATCGGCCTCAAGGCCAGTGGCGTCTCGTTTCCAGGTCACTTCCTCGTCAAGCTGCACCTGCCCGGTGGCGAGGTGGTGATCGACCCCTTCGATGGCCGCTCCCTTTCGCGCGAGGCGCTGGAGGAGCGGCTGTTGCCTTACCTCCAGCGCCGCCGCGGTGCCGGTGCCGCCGACGACACCGACGACGACGTGCCGCTTGGCCTGTACCTGCAAAGGGCCGAGCCGCGCGCCGTGGTGGCCCGTCTGCTGCGCAACCTGAAGGAAATCCACCGTGGCGCGCGCGACTGGCAGCGTCTGCTCACGGTGCTCGACAGGTTGGTGGTCCTGCTGCCCGAAGACTGGGAGGAGCGCCGCGATCGTGCCCTCGTGTTGGCCGAACTGGGCCGGCTGGAGTCGGCGTCGACCGACGTGGTGACGTATCTGCAACACCGGCCCGACGCGCACGATGCGCCGGGCTTGCGTTCGCTGCTCGAGGCCTGGCGCCGTCGCGGCGGCGCGCGTTCGCGTTGAGGCGTGCGCTGAGGCGATGAGGCAGCTTCCCCTGGCCCTCGGCCCCGCGCCGGACTGCACCTTCGACAGCTTTCTCCCTGGCGCAAACGCGGCGGCGCTGCAGCATCTGCGCACACTGGGGGCCTCGGCAGCACCCGTCTACCTTTGGGGCCCGAGCGGCTGCGGCAAGACGCATCTGTTGCGTGCATTGGCCGCACGGGTGCAGGGCGCCGGCGGCGTGGTGGGCAGTTTCGAGGCCGGCATGGCGTTTCCGTGGAGCCTCGGCGCGGGTTGGAGCCTCGTCATCGTCGACCGCTGCGACGAGCTCTCGGAAGAGGCGCAGCGCGCCGCCTTCGCGCTCTTCGAGGATGCCGCGGCCGAGGGCGTGGCCTTCGCGGCGGCGGGGCGCCTGCCGCCGGTCGACCTGCCGCTGCGCGATGACCTGCGCACGAGGCTTGGCTGGGGGCACGTTTTCGCCCTGGCTCCACTGACGGAGCCCGAGACGCGCGCAGCGCTGCGGCGCGAGGCCGACAGGCGCGGGATCTTCCTGGGCGATGAAGTCATGGGCCACCTGCTCACGCATTGCCCGCGCGACCTGACCTCGCTGATGCAATTGATCGACCGACTCGACGATTTTTCGATGTCGAAGTCGCGCCATGTCACCGTGCCGCTGCTGCGCCAGATGCTGGCCGAAGAGGGCGACAGCGCCAACGAGCCGGGCCGGGTCACCGCGGAGGGGCGTGCGTCGGACGGCCCGGGGACGGACCCGGTCGACGAAAGGCCGTCGCCGTGAGGCTCGCCCTCTTCGACCTCGATGGCACCCTGCTGCCCGGCGACTCCGACCACGCCTTCGGCCAGTTCCTCGTCCAGCTCGGCTGGGTCGATGGCACCGAGTTCGCGCGGCGCAACGATGCCTACTTCGCCGATTACCAGCGCGGGCGGCTCGACATCGGCGGCTACATCGAGTTCATCACCGAGCCCTGGCGCTGGCGGCCGCAGGCCGAGGTCGAGGCCGCATCGCGCCGCTTCATCGCCGAGGTCATCCGCCCGACGATGCGGCCGGCGGCGCAGGAGCTCATCGAGCGCCATCGCCGCGCCGGCGACCGCCTCGCCATCGTCACCGCCACCAACGACTTCGTGACGCGGCCCATCGCCGAGCTGCTCGGCGTGCCCGACCTCATCGCCACCGAGCTCGAGCGGGATGCGCGTGGGCGCGTCACCGGTGGCATCCGCGGCGTCCCCTCGTTCCGGGAGGGCAAGGTCGAACGCGTGCAGGCGTGGCTGGCGGGGCAGGGGGCCTCGCTCGAGGGCTGCGACAAGAGCATCTTCTACAGTGATTCCACCAACGACCTGCCGCTGCTCGAACGCGTGAGCGACCCGGTGGCCACCAACCCCGGCCCGGCGCTCGAACGCCTGGCGCGCGAGCGCGGCTGGCCCGTGCTGAGACTCTTCGAATGATCAAGAAATTCATCCACCGGCTGCTCGGCCGCGGCACCTCGCCGCCGCCGGCGCCCGAAACGCCGGCCATCCCGCTGGGCGTGCGACGCGAGATCGCGCGCGAGGAACACGGCATCGACCCGTCCCTGCTCGATGCCAACGCCGTGCGCGTGGTGCGCACGCTCAAGGACGCGGGTTACGAGGCCTATGTCGTCGGCGGCGCGGTGCGGGACCTCATCGTCGGGCTCCGCCCGAAGGACTTCGACGTCGCCACCGACGCCACGCCCGAGCAGGTGAAGGCGCTCTTTCGCCGCGCTTTCATCATCGGCCGCCGCTTCCGCCTCGTGCACGTGGTGTTCGGCCGCGGGCGTGAGCACGAGACGATCGAGGTCTCCACGTTCCGCGCCTACCTCGATGCCAGTGCCGCCGAGCACGTGGAAGGCAACGAGAAGACGGCCAAGGGCCAGCTGGCCGAGAAGACCAGCGGCCACGTCGTCGACGCGAGCGGCCGCGTGCTGCGCGACAACGTCTGGGGCCCGCAGATCGAGGACGCGGCGCGGCGGGACTTCACCATCAACGCCATGTACTACGACCCGGTCTCGCAGGTGGTGGTCGACTACCACGGCGGATTGCCTGATGCGAAGGCGCGCGTCATCCGCATGATCGGCGACCCCGAGACGCGCTACCGCGAAGACCCGGTGCGCATCGTCCGCGTCGTGCGCTTCGCCGCGAAGCTCGGCTTCGCGCTCGAGCCCGCGACCGAGGCGCCGATCCGGAAGATGGCGTCGTTGCTGGCCAACGTACCGATCTCACGCCTGTTCGACGAGATGATCAAGCTGCTGCAGACGGGCCACTCGCTGGCCAGCATCGAGCAGCTGAAGAAGCGAGGGCTGGAGCGCGGCGTCTTCCCGGTGCTCGATGCGGCCCTGGCGCAGTCCGAGGTGGGCGCCGCGCGGGCGTCGCGCGAGACCTTCGTGCGCCTCGCACTCGAGGACACCGACCGTCGCGTGGCGGAGGGGCGATCGGTCGCGCCGAGCTTCCTTCTAGCCTGCCTGCTCTGGCACGACGTGCTGCAGCGCTGGAGCGCCAACCGCGAGGGCGGCGAGCCGGCCCTGCCGGCGCTGCAGCAGGCTGTGGACGCGGTGTTCGACGCCCGCATCGGCGACATCTCGGGGCGCGGCAAGCTGGCGGCGGACATGCGCGAGATCTGGCTCATGCAGCCACGCTTCGAGCGCCGCACGGTCGCGAGCGTGCCAGCGCTGCTGGCGCAACCGCGCTTCCGCGCCGGCTACGACTTCCTTCGGTTGCGTGCGGATGCCGGCGAGCTCCCGGCCGAGCTCGCCGACTGGTGGGAGGACATTCACCTCGGCAGCGACGAAGACCGCGAGGCCATGCTGCAGGATCTGCGTGCGGCGAGTGCCACGCGGGTGCGGCGTGGCGGTGCCGAGCCGGCTCCGGCCCCGCCGGCACGGGCGGCGCCGGAGGAACCTGTCGCGCCGGCATCGTCGGCGGATTCGACGGACGAAGTCGATGTGCTGATCGAGGGCAGCGATGCGCCGGCGCGGCGCCGGCGCCGCCCCCGGCGCCGCGGACCGAAGCCCGACGGGGCCGCGCCGGCCGACACCTGAGCGACCTCGACCCGACGGCGCGAGCCTCTTCGCAGGGCCGTGATGGCGCGCCTGCTCTCGGCCCCGAAGGCCCGAACAGGCGATGCATGACCCGCCACCTACAATCCCTCTCGATTTGCGCCGCGGCCCGGCCCACTGGCAGGGTGTTCGACAGAGCGCGAACGACACACGAGGCGGCCGATGGTCTTCCGCAAGCTCCTTCCGCGCGAAGGGAACTTCTTCGAGCTGTTCAACCAGCACGGGCAGCACATCGCCGACGGCGCCAAGGCCTTCCTGAGGCTGGTGCAGAACTACGGTGACCTCGATGCGCGCGAACGTCATGCGCGCGAGGTGGGTGATGCCGAACGGGCCGCCGACCGCGTCACCGCCGAAGTGCATCGCCTGCTGCACCGCACGTTCATCACGCCGCTGGATCGCGAGCAGATCCACAGCCTGATCAACACGATGGACGATGTGCTGGATCTGCTGCAGGACTCGACCGAAGTCATGCAGCTCTACGACCTGCAGAAGCTGCCGGAGGACGTGCTGCGCCTGTCGGAAGTTTCGGTGCGCTGTTGCGAGCGCGTGCAGCACGTCGTGACGCTGCTGCCGCGCCTGCGCGATGCGGCGGTGGCCGAGGCGGCACTCAAGAACTGCGAGGAGATCGACCAGCTCGAGTCTGACGCCGACCGTGTCATGCGCTCGGCGATGTCGCGCCTGTTCCGCGAGGAGCCCGACACGCGCGAGCTGATCAAGCTCAAGGCCGTCTACGAGCACCTGGAGTCGATCTCCGACCGCTGCGAGGACGTGGCCAATCTCGTCGAGGGCGTGGTCCTCGAGAACAGCTGAGCAAGCCCGCGCGGGCGGCCGTTCTCTCCGACTTCCACACATGCAATCCATGCAGATCGCCTTCTGGGTGGTGGTGATGCTCGTCGTGCTGGCGCTGCTGTTCGACTTCATGAACGGCTTCCACGACGCGGCCAACAGCATCGCCACGGTCGTTTCCACGGGCGTGCTCAAGCCGACGCAGGCGGTGGCCTTTGCGGCCTTCTTCAACGTCGTGGCGATCTTCTTCTTCCAGCTGAAGGTGGCAGCCACCGTGGGCAAGGGCATCGTCGAGCCCGGCGTCGTCGACCAGCACGTGGTGTTCGGCGCGCTCGTCGGAGCGATCGCGTGGAACGTGGTCACGTGGTGGTACGGCATCCCCTCGTCGAGCTCGCATGCGCTCATCGGCGGCATCCTGGGCGCGACGATCGCCAAGGCCGGCATCGCGCCACTGATCGGCAGCGGGGTGTGGCGCACCGTGGCCTTCATCTTTGTCTCGCCGATGTTGGGGTTCCTGTTCGGTGCCATGTTGATGGTCGGCACCTCGTGGGCGTTCCGGCGACGATCGCCGCTCAAGGTGGACAAGTTCTTTCGTCGCGCACAACTCGTCTCGGCGGGCCTCTACTCGCTCGGCCATGGCGGCAACGATGCGCAGAAGACGATCGGCATCATCTGGCTGCTCCTCATCGCTGCCGGTGTCAGCTCGGCCAGCGACAAGATGCCGCCGTCGTGGGTGATCTGGTGCTGCTACATCGCCATCGGCCTGGGCACGATGTTCGGCGGCTGGCGCATCGTCAAGACGATGGGCCAGCGCATCACCAAGCTCAAGCCCGTGGGCGGCTTCTGCGCTGAAACGGGTGGGGCGGCCACGCTCTTCCTGGCCACCGGACTGGGGGTGCCGGTGTCCACGACGCACACCATCACCGGCGCGATCTACGGTGTCGGGTCCGTGCGCAGCGCCTCGGCCGTGCGCTGGGGTCTGGCGGCCAACATCCTGCTGGCGTGGATCTTCACCATCCCGGTCACGGCGTTCGTCGCCGCGGTCTTCTACGGCCTCAGCCTCTGGATCTTCTGACCCGCAGCGCGCCTCAGCGGCGCTGTTCGGTCTGCTCGGCTTCCAGTTGCGTCTCGAAGATCTTCTGGATCGAGAAGGCGATCGTGCCGATCAGCACGACCCCACCGACCACCAGAGCCGCGACGGCGGCCAGCACGGCGCCCCACCGGGTGGGGTGCGTAGGCTGGTCGGGGTTGTACCGAGCGTCCCAGCGCTCGTCGGGCGTGAGCGCGTACAGGATGGCGAAGAGCATGGCCTGGGAAAGCATGAGACCGAGCACCGGCACCAGCACCCAGGCGAGCCGGTCGTTCTGACCGAGCGTCGACATGCGTTCGGCCCCGACGAGGCCCAGCGTGGTGAGCGGCACGTGCGCCCAGGCCAGCTTGTCGCCCATGCCATGCAGATAGATGCGATGCAACCCAAGCGCGCCGGCGACCAGCGCGAGCCATGCGGCGAGCGTCTTGGATCGGTAGGGAGGGGGGGCGGGGCTCGGGGACACGTCTGCATGACTATAATGCGCGGTTCCCACCGACGGCTCCCGTCCACCCAGCCCCAAGGCGCCATCGCCCGGGCCCGTGTTGGAAGGGTCGCGCATCTACGGCGGCTGGGGCAAAAAGTACCGGCCGGCGGCCTCCGAGCAGTCTGAGATCGCCGACCTTTCGATGGCCAGCCCGGTGTGTCTCCCGTGGCTTGGTGATCTGCTCAAGACGCAAGTCAAACAAGGTTCATCAGCATGGTCGTGATCCGTCTGGCCCGTGGCGGCGCGAAGAAGCGCCCCTTCTACAACATCGTCGTCGCCGATGCGCGCGAGCGTCGCGATGGCCGCTTCATCGAGCGCGTCGGGTTCTACAACCCGATGGCTTCCGGGGGCGACCAGCCTCTGCGCCTGGCGCTCGACCGGGTGACCTATTGGTCCGGCGTGGGCGCGCAGCTGTCGCCCACCGTGCAGCGCCTGGTCGACCAGGCCAAACACGCGGCCTGACGCCGCGCACCAAGGACGGGCCGCTTGCTCGCCGCCGCAGGCGAAGAGACGGCCTTTCCCGCTGATGCGGTGGAGGTCGGCCGCGTCCTCGGCGCCTGGGGCGTGAAGGGCGGGCTGCGCATCAAGCCGTTCTCGGCCGACCCCCAGGCGCTCTTCTCCACCAAGCGCTGGTACCTGCAGCCACCATTGCCGCCCGCCGGAGCGACGGTGGGCCCCAGGCCTGCAAGCAGGCCTGCCGCAAAGGTGGCGCCCCAATTGGCTTGGCCGCTGTTGCTGCACGTGGTGCAGGCCCGTGAACAAGGCGAGCACATCGTGGCTACCGCACGCGATCTCGATGATCGGGACGCGGCCGAAGCCCTCTCCGGCGCCCGCATCTTCATCCCGCGCGCGAGCTTCCCGACCCCCGCCGAGGACGAGTTCTACTGGGTCGACTTGATCGGCCTGGGCGTCCGCAATCGCGAGGGCACCGCGCTGGGCACCGTCATCGGGCTCATGGACACCGGGCCCACCTGTGTCCTGCGGGTGCAGGCGCCTGCCCCGCCGCCCGCTGAGGGTGATCCACCGGTGGAAGCGGAGGAATGCCTGATTCCCTTCGTTTCGGCTTACGTCGACCGCGTTGACCTGCCTGGTCGCTGCATCTTAGTCGACTGGCAGTCCGACTACTGAGCCGGGATCGGGCGCCATGCGCTTCGACGTCGTCACCCTGTTTCCGGAGCTGTTCGGGCCCCACCTCACGCAGGGCGTGACGCGGCGCGCCTTCGGCAGCGAAGCGGTGGACGTGCGCCTGTGGCCGCTGCGCGACTTCGCTCCCGACAGCTATCGTCGTGTCGATGACCGCCCCTATGGCGGCGGCCCCGGGATGGTGATGCTGGTCGAGCCGTTGACGCGGGCGCTGGCGGCAATCCGAGCCGAGCGGCCAGCGCCGGGCGAGCCCGCGGCCGTGCTGCCGGTGGTGCACTTCACGCCCACCGGACGGCGCATCGATCAGGCCGTGGTGCGCGAGTTCTCCCACGGCCCCGGCGCGGTCCTCGTGTGTGGCCGCTACGAGGGCATCGACCAGCGCTTCATCGATCGTTGCGTGACGCACGAACTGAGCCTCGGCGACTTCGTGTTGTCTGGCGGCGAGCTGCCTGCGTTGGTCCTGCTGGATGCCGTCGCCCGCTTGCAGGAGGGGGTCCTGCGGCCCGAGTCGCATCGCCAGGACAGCTTCGCCGATGAACTCGATGCGCCCCACGGGGAGCACAGCCCCGGCGGGCTGCTCGAGGGGCCGCATTACAGCCGCCCCGAGTCACTCGTGGTCGAAGGCGTGCCGCTCGATGTGCCGCCGGTGCTGCTGTCCGGCCATCACGCCGACATTGCGCGCTGGCGCCGCGAGCGTTCGCTCGAGATCACTGCGCTTCGGCGGCCGGACCTGATCGACCGCGCCCGCGCGACCGGGCGGCTCACCGCCGTCGACGAAAGGTTCCTGGCGCGGCTCGCCGGCCGGCCGCCCGGCGGCGGCCTATAATGCTTGGGTGTTCGATCCGCTGCCGGGGCACTAAAGCGGGCGCCAAGCCGACGATTGCCTTCGTCGGCCGCGACCGCACCTTTCCAACCCGCCCGTCAATGCCCGGTTCGTCCGGGCGTGAGCCGCCGACCTGAGCACCCAAAGGCATCGGCATGGCCGCAAGATCGATGGAGAGACCCATGAACCTCATCGCCACGCTCGAGCAGGAAGAAATTTCCCGCCTGGACCGCAAGCTGCCCGAGTTCGCCCCGGGCGACACGGTGATCGTCAACGTCAACGTTGTCGAAGGCACGCGCAAGCGCGTGCAGGCCTACGAGGGCGTCGTCATTGCCAAACGCAACCGCGGGTTGAACAGCAGCTTCATCGTGCGCAAGATCAGCAGCGGCGAGGGCGTGGAGCGCACGTTCCAGCTCTACAGCCCGCTGATCGCCGGCATCGAAGTCAAGCGCCGCGGCGACGTGCGCCGCGCCAAGCTGTACTTCCTGCGCCAGCGCAGCGGCAAGTCGGCGCGCATCAAGGCCAAGCTGGCCTGATCGCGCGGCCGCGGACCTGTCGGCGCCTCCGCGTCGGCCTGCCCGCTGCTTTTGCTGCCGTCGTCGTTTGGCTCCGCCTCGCATCCTCGACCCCCGCCAGGTGCCGGTGGCCGGGCACGACGGGCATCTGCCCGGCATTGCGGCCGAGCGCTTGAAAGCGGCGCGGCTGCGCGAGCGCTTCGCCGCGAGCCGCCCCTTCACGCCGGAGATGCCCGGCGACGGTCGCCGTTTCGACCCGTCGCGCGAGCCGTCGCCAGCGGCGGTGCTGATACCGCTCGTGCAGCGGCCCGACGGCTTGGCCGTGCTGCTCACCCGCCGCACCGAGCATCTGCGAGATCACGCCGGCCAGATCAGCTTCCCCGGGGGGCGCAGCGAACCCGATGACGCCGACCCGGCTGCCACCGCACTGCGCGAGACGGAAGAGGAGGTGGGCCTCGCCCGCCGGCAGGTCGAGGTGGTCGGTGAGCTCCCCGTCTACACCACCGTCACCAGCTACTCCGTGACCCCCGTGGTCGGGCTCGTGACGCCGCCGTTCGATCTCGCGCTCGATACCTTTGAAGTCGCCGAGGCGTTCGAGGTGCCGCTCGCGTTCCTGATGACGCCGGCGCACCATCGCCGACACGTCTTCACGTTCGACGGCGGCCAGCGCCAGTTTCTCTCGATGCCCTGGCACGGCCCTGGCTCCGATGGCCAGATGCGCGAGTACTTCATCTGGGGCGCCACGGCAGCCATGCTGCGCAACCTCTACCGATTTCTCTCGGACTGATTGCGGCTGGGCTGTGCGCCCGCCCTGCGGGACAGGGCAACGCACCCTCTTCGCCCTCTATCATCGCCGCCGATGGGTTTTCTCGCGGTCCTCGTGGCGCTGGTGCTGGAGCAGATCAAGCCGCTGCCGCGCGAGTCATCGTCGCACGAGGCGCTGCGCGCCTACGTGGCCTGGTGTGGCCGCAACTTCGATGCCGGCCGCCCGCATCACGCCTGGGTGGCCTGGTGTGCCGCGGTGGGGGTGCCCGCGCTGGCCGTGGCGGGCATGTATCTCCTGCTGGACTGGCAGAACCCGTTGCTCGGCCTCGCATTCGACATCGTGGTGCTGTACGGCACGCTCGGCTTCCGGCAGTTCAGCCACTACTTCACCGACATCCGGGATGCGCTGGAGCGCGGTAACGAGGACGATGCGCGGCGACTGCTGGCCGAGTGGCGGCACCTGGACACCACGGAGCTGCCGCGCACGGAGGTGCTGCGCCACGTGATCGAGCACGCGTTGCTCGCGGCGCACCGACATGTCTTCGGCGTCTTCTTCTGGTTCGTCGCGCTGTCGGCGCTCGGGCTCGGGCCTGTGGGCGCCGTGCTCTATCGACTGGCCGAGTTCTGCAGCCGCTACTGGGGGTTCAAGCAACGTGCCATGGATGCGCCCGTCAACGAAGCCCTGCTGCGGCTCTCGCGACGGCTGTTCGCGCTCATCGACCACGTGCCGGCGCGGCTCACTGCCTTTGGCTTCGCGGTCGTCGGCGACTTCGAGGAAGCTGTGGCCGGCTGGCGCCGTGATGCGAGCCTCTGGCAGCACCCCAACGAGGGCATCATCCTCGCCGCCGCCGCAGGGGCCGTGGGAGTGCAGCTCGGCGGTGCCGCGCCCCAGGGCGTCACCCCCGACCGGCGCAAGACCTTCAGCAGCGGCGCGTCACCCGATCTGGCCGCCGCCGAGGGCTCGACCCCCGGCGCCCCCGCGCAGTTGGGTCATCTGGCCAGTGTCGTCGGCCTGGTCTGGAGGTCGGTCGTGCTGTGGCTGGTGCTCGTGGCCTTGCTGACGGCCGCCAACGTGCTGGGTTGATGGTCGCGCGCGGTTGGCGGTGCAACGGGTAGGGTGACTCACCAGGTCTTGCGCGAGAGTTCTTCGTGCAACTCGGCGTAGATGCGCATGCGGCTGGCGCTGATGCGGCCCGCCTCGGCCGCGGCGCGCACGGCGCAGCCGGGCTCCCGCAGGTGCGTGCAGTTGCTGAAGCGGCACGCGCCAGAATGCGCCGCGAAATCGGGCATCAGGCTGGCGAGCTGCCGCGGCTCGACCTGGCGCAGCCCGAATTCCTGAAAGCCGGGCGAATCGATCAGTGCGCCACGATGCGCTTCGTCGAGCCAGTACCAGGTGGTGCGCGTCGTCGTGTGCTTGCCGGCCTGGAGCGCGCGCGACACCTCGCCCACCTGCGCCTCGGCGCCCGGCACGAAGCGGTTGATGAGGGTGCTCTTGCCCATGCCGCTCGGGCCCAGCACCAGGGTGGTCCTGTCCAGCAGAAGCGGCAACAGGGATTCGCGGGCAGCAGCCTCAGCGGCTGCAGGCACGTTGGCCAGCTTGGCCTTCAGTGCGAACTCGACCACCGGCACACCCATGGCGACATACGGCGCGAGGCGTGCCCGCGCCTGTGCCACGCCCGGCAGGTCGATCTTGTTCAGGCCGATGAAGGCCGGCACGTCGGCCTCGCGCGCAGCGATCAGGGCGCGCGCCAGCTGGCTCTCGGAAAACGGCGGGTCGACCGCCACCAGCACGAGCAGCTGGCCGAGGTTGGCCGCGAAGCTCTTCGTGCGCCACTCGTCCTGGCGGAAGAAGAGATTGCGGCGCTCCAGCATGGCGGTGATCACGCCGCCGTCGCCGGTCGGCTCCCAGCGCACGCGGTCTCCGACCACGAGGTCGCTCTTCTTGCCGCGGGTCTGGCAACGGATGCGCTCGCCGGCGCGCGTCTCCACCAGCACCTGGCGCCCGAAGGTGGCGACGACGAGCGCGGCGTCCCGGTCGGCCCCTGCTGGGGAGGAATTGACCGCGATCAAGGCCCGAGCGCGTCCACCTTGGCGGCGCAGATGAAGTCGTTGATCGTGATGCCGCCGGCCGAGTGCGTGCGGTAGCGCAGCGTGCAGCGGTCGTAGCCGACGATCAGGTCGGGGTGGTGGTCCTCGCGGTGGGCGATCCATGCCACCGCATTGACGAAGGCCATCGTGCGGTGGAAGTCGGCGAACTCGAATCGCCGTTCGAGCATGCCATCCACGACCGCCCAGCCTGGGACCAGGGGGAGATGCAGGGCGACCTCGTCGGCCGCGAGTGGCCGGCCGTGGATCGGGCGGCAATGGCCGGCGAGCAGTTCTTCAGCGGTCAAGCCGCAGGCCTTCCCAAGGACTCGATCGCCACCAACGCTCCGGGTCGCATCGCCATGGCTCAAGCGGGCGTCGGCAGGGCCGCCAAGCGCTCCGAGGCCGGCGGGTGCGAGTAGTAGAAGCGCACGTAGACCGGGTCCGGCGTCAGCGTCGAAGCGTTGTCCTCGTGCAGCTTGAGCAGCGCGCGTGCAAGGTCGCGCCCGTCGGCCTGCGTGCAGGCATAGGCATCGGCCTGGAACTCGTGCCGCCGCGACAACTGCGCCATGAGCGGCGTGACGAAGAACGTGACGGGCGGCAACGCGAGTGCAAAGAGCACGAGCGCGAGGGCATCGTTCGGCGCGGCCAGGTTCGGCGCGACGCCGAGGCCGGCGAAGAAGCCGCCCTGCGCCGCCAGCCAGCCCAGCAGCGCCAGGCCGGCCAGGCTGAGCGCGAAGATGCCCACCATGCGCTTGCCTACGTGCCGGTGCTTGAAGTGGCCGAGTTCGTGCGCCAGCACCGCCTCCACCTCGCCCGGCGTCAGGCGGGAAAGAAGTGTGTCGAAGAAGACGACCCGCTTGGCCGCCCCGAGCCCGGTGAAGTAGGCGTTGGCATGAGCCGAGCGCCGGCTGCCGTCCATGACGAACAGGCCCTTGGCGGCAAAGCCGCAGCGCTGCATCAGCGCCCGCACGCGGTCGGAGAGCGTCTTGTCGGTGAGCGGCTCGAACTTGTTGAACATCGGCGCGATCACGGTCGGATAGAGCACCAGCAGCACGAGGTTGAACCCCACCCAGGCCACCCAGGCCCAGAACCACCAGGCCTGCCACCAATGGCTGCCCGACGAGCCCATGATCCACAGGATCAATGCCGCCAGCGGCAGCCCGATCACCAGGCTGACAAGCGTTCCCTTGGCGAGGTCGGCCACCCACAGGGCGGGCGACATGCGGTTGAACCCGAAGCGCTGCTCGATGCGGAAGGTCTCGAACCAGTTGAGCGGCAACTCGATCACGGCGCCGATGAATCCGAAGGCCGTGAGCAGCGCCAGCTGGTAGACCATGTTTCCGAAGCGCGGCTGCACGAAGTCGCGCACGAGGGTGTTGAGGGCGTCCAGCCCGCCGAGCAGCGTCCAGCCCAGCAGCAGCGCCGTGCCGAAGGCCGTGCTGAGCGTGCCGAAACGCACCTGCGCCAGCGTGTAGTCGGCCGCACGGCGGTGCGCCTCGGTCGTGACGGTGGCCGCGAAGGCGGCAGGCACCTGCCCGCGGTGCAGGGCGACATGTCGCATCTGCCGCGAAGCCAGCCAGAGACGGGCCGCGAACGAGCTGAGCACCGCGGCCAGGAACAGGATGGTGAACGACGACGCGGACATGGCCCAAGTGTAGGGGGCTCGCTTGCGACCTCTCCTCACCGCCTGTCCTCGCCCCTCGTGCATGCCGGACAATGCAGGTCCATGACTGCCACCGCCCCCACGCTCGCACCCAGCGAACACAACCTGATCTGGATCGACCTCGAGATGACCGGCCTCGTGCCCGAGCGCGACCGCATCATCGAGATCGCCGTCGTGGTGACCGACCCGCAGGTCAGCCAGCGTGTCGAGGGGCCCGTTTTCGCGGTGCACCAGAGCGATGCCGTGCTCGACGGCATGGACGCCTGGAACAAGGGCACGCACGGTCGCAGCGGGCTGACCGAACGCGTGCGCGCCTCGGCCATCGACGAGGAGGCGGCGACCGCGAGCGTCATCGAATTCCTGCGCGCCTACGTGCCGGCCGGCAAGAGCCCCATGTGCGGCAACAGCATTTGCCAGGACCGGCGCTTCCTGGCCATCCACATGCCCAAGCTCGAAAGCTTCTTCCACTACCGCAACCTGGACGTCAGCACGCTGAAGGAACTGGCGCGGCGCTGGAAGCCCGCGGCGCTCGAAGGGTTCAAGAAGGCCCAGGCGCACACGGCGCTGGCCGACATCCACGAGTCGATCGACGAGTTGCTGCACTACCGGACGCACTTGCTGCAGGCCTGAGGTCGGGGGCGGCGAGTCGCGCCCGCGCGGCGGGGCGGCTGCGGCGCGGCGTTGTCACAAAACTGCCGCACGGCCCGCATAGACTGCGCCCATGACCGACGCTGCGCGCGGCGCAGAGGTCGCGGCGGCCGCCGATCCGGCCGCGGCCGAGATGCGGCTGCTGAGCCGCGAAGCCTCCATCCTCGAGTTCAACCGCCGCGTGCTGGCGCAGGCGCGGCGCGCCGATGTGCCGGTGCTCGAACGCCTGCGCTACATCACCATCGTCTCGTCCAACCTCGACGAATTCTTCGAGATCCGCGTCGCCGACACCCTGGCCGCGCAGCGCGAGCCCGGCAGCGGCGTCGGGCCGGCCGAGGTGGAGGCCATGTCGCAGGCGGCGCATGCGCTCATCGACGAGCAGTACGCGCTGCTCAACGACGTGTTGATGCCGGCCCTGGCCGAGACCGGCATCGTCGTGCTCAACCACGCCGAGCGGGACGGGGCACAGCGTGCCTGGGTGGCCGAGTTCTTCGAGAACCAGGTGCGGCCGTTGCTCGTGCCGGTGAGCCTGGACCCCAGCCACCCGTTCCCGATGGTGGCGAACAAGTCGCTCAACTTCATTGCCCGCCTCGACGGGCGCGATGCCTTCGGGCGCGAGAACCAGATCGCCATCGTCAAGGTGCCGCGCGTGCTGCCGCGCGTCATCCGCCTGCCGCGGCACCTGTGCGGCTCACGCCAGGGTTTCGTGCTGCTGACGAGCGTGATCCGGGCCCACCTCGGCGAGTTGTTCCCCGGGCGCGAAGTGCTCGCGTTCTCGCAGTTCCGCGTCACGCGCGACTCCGATCTCGAGATCGATGGCGACGACGTCACCAACCTGCGCCAGGCGCTGCGCAGCCACCTTACCCGGCGCCACTTCGGCGAGGCCATCCGCCTCGAGGTGGTGTCGTCCTGCCCGGCCGAGCTTTCGGGGTTCCTGCTCGAGCAGTTCGGGCTGCCGCCCGCTGCGCTGTTCAAGGTCAACGGCCCGGTGAACCTGGTGCGCCTGAACCAGCTCATCGACATGGCCGAGGCCGACGCGTTGCGCTTCCCGCCTTTCGAGCCGGCCTGGCCCCTGGCGCTGTCGCCCGACCGCTCCATCCTCGAGCAGCTGCGCGAGGGCGGCGGACGCGACGTGCTGCTGCATCACCCGTTCGAGAGCTTCGAGCCGGTCGTGCGCTTCCTGCACGAGGCGGTGCACGACCCCGAGGTCCTGGCCATCCGCCAGACCATCTATCGCACCGGCAGCGAAAGCGTGCTGATGGATCTGCTGATCGAGGCGGCTCGGCGTGGCAAGGAGGTGCTCGTCGTCGTCGAGCTGAAGGCGCGCTTCGACGAGGAGGCCAACATCAACTGGGCCGAGCGGCTGGAGGCGGTCGGCGCGCAGGTCGTCTACGGCATCGTCGGGCTGAAGACGCATGCCAAGCTGCTGCTCGTCACACGGCGCGAGCGGCACGGCGGCGGCGAGCGCCTGCGGCGCTTTGCACACCTTTCCACCGGCAACTACAACCCGCGCACGGCTCGCCTTTACACGGACATCGGCTATTTCACGACCGATGCGGGCCTCACGGCCGACATCGAGGCCGTCTTCCTGCAGCTGGCCAGCCAAGGGCGATTGCGCTCGCCGCAGCATCTGGTCGCGGCGCCCTTCCAGTTGCACCGGCGCATGATCAGCTACCTGAAGCGCGTCGCCGAGGCGGCGCGGGCGGGGCGGCCGGCTCGCGTCGTGGCCAAGATCAACGCGCTGACCGACCCCGCGCTCATCGGCGCACTGGCCGAGGCAGGGCGTGCAGGCGCGTCGATCGACCTCATCGTGCGTGGTGCCTGCATGTTGCCGCCAGGGCTGCCCGGGCTGACGCCGAACATCCGCGTGCGCTCGGTCATCGGGCGCTTCCTGGAGCACACGCGGATCTTCTACTTCCGCTGGGGCGCCGACGATGCCGACGAGGTGCTGTATCTCTCCAGCGCCGACTGGATGAGCCGCAACATGTTTCGCCGCATCGAGGTGGCGTGGCCGGTGCGCGATGCCGCGTTGCGCCAGCGACTGATCGACGAGGCGCTGGTGCCCTACCTGCGCGACGAGCGCGATGCCTGGGCGCTGCAATCCGACGGCAGTTACCGGCGCGTGTCCGAAGCGGGCCTCAGCGCGCAGCAGGCGCTGCTCCAGCGCTACGCCTGAGGCCGGGGGCGACGCCTGGGGGTCGGAGCCGCAGACGGGGATCCGCGGGGCCGGCGCCGGCTTGGCGGCAGAATCGCGCCCCATCCCCGCAATCCCGCGCAACAGGAGCCGGCCAAGGCGGCCGGGCCCATGACGCTGCTCTACATCATCCTGGCCACCGCCATCGGGGGCATTGTCTCGGTCGCCATCGCGGCGACGCTCACGGTCGGGCTGCTCGGCCGCGTCGTGAAGAACCTCGTCAGCCTGTCGGCCGGCGTGTTGCTTGCGACGGCGCTGCTGCATGTGCTGCCCGAGGCCTTCGAGAGCATCGCCGGCGCACACGATGCCGCGCATGGGGCCGCCGCCACCGCCGCCGACGGGCACCGGCCGACCGCGGCGACGTTGTTCGCGACGCTGCTAGCAGGACTGCTCTTCTTCTGGCTGCTGGAGAAGGCGGAGTTGTACCGCCATGTCCACCACCACGAGGGCGACGGGCACGACCATCACCACCACTTCGACGCGCAGCAGGCCGGCCGCGGCGGCCTCGCGGTGCTCGTCGGCGATGCGGTGCACAACTTCTGCGACGGCGTGATCATCGCCGCGGCCTTCCTGGCCGACCCGGCGCTCGGCGTCGTCACGGCGATCGCCGTGGCCGCGCACGAGATCCCGCAGGAGGCGGGCGACTTCATCGTGCTGCTCAATGCCGGATTCGGCCGGGCCAAGGCGCTGGCTTTCAACCTGCTCTCGGGCGCCGCTGCCGTGGCCGGTGGCGTGCTCGGCTACTACATGGTGGGGCCATTCCAGAACCTGCTGCCCTACCTGCTCGTCGCTGCCTCGAGCAGCTTCATCTACGTGGCCGTGGCCGACCTGCTGCCGCAACTCCAGCAGCGCCTGTCATGGCGAGAGACTGCGTTGCAGGTGGCTTGGCTGCTGGCCGGCCTTGCCATCGTGGTGGTGGCGCGCGAACTGCTGCAGCAGCACGCGCATTGAACTTCTTTCCGTGACTGCGTCGGTGGTGTTCAGCGCACCACCAGCACCGGCAACGTCGTGTGCGTGAGCACGCGCGAGGTTTCGCTGCCCAGCAGCAACGCGCTCACGCCCCGGCGGCCGTGCGAGGCCATCACGATGACGTCGCAGCCCTGCGTCTTGGCGTGGTCGAGGATGGCTTCCCAGGGGTGGATGGCTTCCACCGTGTGCGCGTGGCAGGCGACGCCGGCGGCGCGCGCCGATTCGGCGGCCGCCTGCACACGGCCGGCCGCGATGCGCTCCTGCGCGTCGTAGAACTCCTGCGGCGGCACGGGCTGCATCTCGGAGATGGCGCTGTACGGGAAGGGCTCCTTCACCGAGAGCGCGTAGATCTCCGCGCCCGACAGCTTGGCCAATGCGATGGCCGAGTCCAGCGCCTTCTGGGTGACCTCCGAGCCGTCAGTGGGGAACAGGATGCGCTTGTACATGGAACCTCCATCGGTGACCGATGCCGCTATTTGAACGCTTCTCGGCCCGCTTGTCGCCCCGTGAAAGCCTGGCGCTTGATGCCGATCAACCGCGCGCCACGGGCCGCGCAGGGTCGGCGCACCACTCGCTCCACGAGCCCGGGTAGAGCGCCGTGTCGGCAAAGCCGGCATGCGCCATGGCCAGCAGGTTGTGGCAGGCGGTCACGCCCGATCCGCACTGGTGCACGATGGTCGTGGTGCCCGACGACGCCCCGTCCAGGCCGAGTTGCTCCCATTCCGCGCGCAGTACGGCTGCGGCCTTGAAGCGGCCATCGGCGCCGAGGTTGTCCTTGAAGAATCGGTTGAGCGCGCCGGGGATGTGGCCAGCCACCGGATCGAGTGGCTCCACCTCCCCGCGGTAGCGCTCGCCGGCGCGGGCGTCGACGACGTGCGCGCGGCCGTTGCCGATGGCCGCCAGAAGGGCGTCCGCATCGACGGTTTGCATCGTGGCATGTCCCGCTGGGTAGGGCGGGCGCGCCCGAGCGGTGGGCGGCCGGGTCTCGAAGCGGCCGCCCACCGCCCGCCATGCCGCCGGCCCGCCGTCGAGCACGGCCACAGCATCGTGGCCCAGCCAGCGCAGCATCCACCAGGCCCGTGCGGCATAGGGGCCACCCTGGGCGTCGTAGGTCACCACCTGGGTCGCCGGGCCGATGCCCCACCGGCCGACCCGTTCGGCAAAGGCCTCGCGCCCCGGCAGCGGGTGCCGCCCGTTGCGGCCGGTTTTCGCGCCGGCGAGGTCGCGATCGAGGTGCGCGTAGATCGCGCCCGGCAGATGTGCTTCGGCATGGGCGCGCTCGCCGGCCGCCGGGTCCGCGAGATCGAAGCCGCAGTCGAGGACGACGAGGTCGCGCGGTTGGGTATACAGCGCCAGCAGGGCCTCGGCCGAGATCAGCGTTCTGAAACGGGCGGGTGGGGCGCTGCTCGAAGCAAGGTCCTTTTCGGTCATCGTGACTCCAGTTGGGGACATGTTCCCAGCGTTTGGGGCTCAGCTCTCGGGCGCTGCGACCGCATCGGGCTGGGCCTTGGCGCGCAGGCGGGTGGCCGCCACGCCCGCACCCACGATCAACACCATGCCGAGCAACGCGCCGGCCGTCACCGGATCGTCGAACAGCCAGACGCCGAAGCCGAACGCAAACACCACGCCCAGGTACTGCAACGCCGCGATGCCGAGCGTTCCGCCATGGCTGTACGCGCGCGTCATCATCCACTGCCCCGCGGCGGCGAGCAAGCCGATGGCCCCCAGCAGGGCCAAGCCGCGCAGGCTGTGCCCGTGCCACTCGCCGCCGGCGAGCGTGACTCCGGCCCCGGCCAGCACGCCGACGAGCGAGAAGTAGAAGACCACGCGCAGCGCGGGTTCGCCAACGCGGCCCAGCGCAGTCACCTGCAGGTAGGCCATCGCGGCGAGCACGCCCGAAAGCAGCGCGCTCAGGCCATGCGGCGCCTGCTCCGCCGACATCGTCGGCCGCAGCACCAGCGCCACGCCGGCAAAGCCGCACAGCACCGTCGCGACGAGGCGGCCGTCGATGGCCTGACGCGCGGGCGCGACGAGCACCGCGCCGCCGATGAGGAAAAGCGCGATCCACACCGACGACATGTAGTTCAGCGTCGTGGCTGTGGCCAGCGGCAGGCCGCCGAGGGCGTGGAACCACAACAGCATCGCGGCGACGCCCGTGGCGCTGCGCCAGGCGTGCATGGCCGGCACCGGCGTGGCCAGCGGCAGGCCGCGCCAGCGCATCAGCCCGCCGATCAGCGCCATGCCGACGAGCGAGCGGTACATCACCATCTCACCGGCCCCGTAGAGCGGCGTGGCGAACTTGACCGCCACGCCCATGAGCGAGAACAGGAGCGACGAGCAGATCATCGCCAGCGGCGCGGAGAGTGCGGGCATGGGTGAACGAGCGCGGACAAGAAAGCGTGACGGGCCGGCAGGCCGGCCCGTCACGGTTCAGGCGCGAGTGGCTTCGGCGGTCAGAAGGTGCCCTCGGCGGCGAGCCCCATCTCGCGGCGGTACCACTCGTGGAAGTGCAGCATGCCGTCTTCCATCGGGCTCTGGTACGGGCCGACCTCGTTGTCGCCACGCGCCATCAGTGCCGCGCGCCCCTCGTCCATGCGCAGGGCGATCTCGTCGTCCTCGACACAGGTCTCCAGGTAGGCCGCCTGCTGCGCCTCGACGAACTCGCGCTCGAAGGCCGCGATCTCCTCCGGGTAGAAGAACTCCACCAGGTTGAGCGTCTTGCGCGGCCCGCGCGGGAATAGCGTCGACACCACCAGCACATCGGGGTACCACTCGACCATCGTCGTCGGGTACAGCGTCAGCCAGACGGCGCCGTGGGCCGGCGGCCGACCCTGCCGGAAGGCCATCACCGCCTTGTGCCAGCGCTCGTAGACCTTCGAGCCCGGCTTGCCCAGTGCCTGGTTGATGCCCACCGTCTGCACCGAGTGATGGCGGCCGAACTCCCAGCGCAGGTCGTCGCAGGTGACGAACCTGCCAAGGCCTGGATGGAAGGGGCCGACGTGGTAGTCCTCCAGGTAGACCTCGATGAAGGTCTTCCAGTTGTAGTCGCACTCGTGCAGGTGGGCCTTGTCGAAGACGTAGCCGGTGAAGTCCAGCATGCCGGTGGCCGTCGCGCTCAATCCGGCGAGGTCGTGCCGCACGGTGCGGCCGCGGCCATCGAACAGGAGGCCGTTCCAGTGCTGCACGGGATAGTTGCGCAGGTTCAGGCACGGGTCCTGGTCGAAGTGCGGCGCGCCGGCAAGCTGGCCCTGAAGGTCGTAGGTCCAGCGGTGCAGCGGGCAGACGATGTGGCTGCCGCCGGGGCTGTGCCCGCGGCCACGCAGCATGATCGCCTGGCGATGACGGCAGACGTTCGACAGCAGCGAGATCCCCTCGGGCCCGGGCGCCGAACGAACGAGCGCCCGGCCTTCGCCTTCCTGCACCAGCGCCAGGTGGTCGCCGACCTCGGGCAGCGCGAGTTCATGCCCGAGGTAGCCCGGGGCGAACTGGAAGATGTTCTCTTGTTCCTTGCGGAACAAGCCCTCCTCGAAATAGCCATGAACAGGCAGCTGCGCCTTGGCGCGCGCGTCGAGAGGGATGCTGAGGTCCGACATGATCCGAACCAATCCTCCAGGGACAGAGAAACAGGCACCGAACCGGCCGCCCGCGGTGCGGCGCCGTCTGCGCGACGGACCGCGAGGGCAGGCAACAAGGCCGCGAACCCACCCGCCCGCAGAGGATCGAAAGGCGGAGGAATCGCGGCGCGGGCGGATTCTAATGAGGGTCACCTGAACCGCCCCGTTGAGCTTGGCCGACCCTGCGCGCTGTCCGGTTCCGCGGCGCTCCCGCCACAGTCCGGCGCGCCAGGGGAGCCGTCAGGGCCGATTGACTAGAATCCGGGCCTTGGATTTCATCCCTCGGAATGGCCAGAAGCACCTCCGCCGCCCCCAAGGAAAGCCCCAAGGAGGGCTTCCAGCGAAACCTGGAACCCGGGGAACCCGCGAGCTACGAACAGGCCTTGTCCGAACTCGACCGCTTGGTCGAGCAGATGGAGCAGGGCCAGCTTCCGTTGGATCGTCTGCTCGACGACTACAAGCGCGGCGCGGAACTGCTGGCGTACTGCCGCGGCAAGCTGGAAGCCGTCGAGACCCAGGTGAAGTTGCTCGAGGAGGGCCGCCTCAAACCATGGACAGGCGCATGAGGAGTGTCAGCTGCGCATGCGTTGCGAGGCCCTTGGCGGCTGGGTTCGGGGTGACCCGATGAATGGGCGTGACCTCGACGGCTGGATGCGCCAGGAACTCGAGGCCGTCGAGGCGGCGCTCGAACGTTGGGTGCCCGGTGACAGTCCGGCCGGCCTGGGCGAGGCGATGCGCTACGGCGTGCTCGACGGCGGAAAGCGGCTGCGCCCCCTGCTCGTGCTGTCGGCCGCCGAGGCGGTGCAGGGCGAGCGTGAGGCTGCCCTGCGCGCGGCCGTGGCGGTGGAACTGATCCACGCCTACTCGCTCATCCACGACGACATGCCTTGCATGGACAACGATGTCCTGCGCCGCGGCAAGCCCACGGTGCATGTGAGGTTCGGCGAGGCGCAGGCCATGCTCGCCGGCGACGCCATGCAGGCCCTTGCTTTCGAGGTGCTCACACCGGACCGCGGCGTGGCGCCCGCTCTGCAGGCTCGCCTCGCGGGCTTGCTGGCGCGCGCCGCGGGGCATGTCGGCATGGCCGGCGGCCAGGCCATCGACCTCGCAAGCATCGGCAAGCCGCTCAGCGAGAGTGCCTTGCGGGACATGCACCGCCGCAAGACCGGCGCTCTGCTCCAGGCGAGCGTGCTGATGGGCGCGGCCTGTGGCGCGCCTTCCATGCAGGCCTGGCAGGCATTGTCGGACTACGGCGCCGCCATCGGCCTGGCGTTCCAGGTGGTGGACGATATCCTCGACGTCACCCAGGCCTCCGAAACCCTCGGCAAGACCGCCGGCAAGGACCTCGACAGCAACAAGCCGACCTACGTGTCGGTGCTCGGCCTCCAGGCGGCTCGCCGCCACGCGCAGGAACTGTGCGCACAGGCCCACCAGGCGCTCGCCCGCAGCGGGCTGGGCGCCGCCACGTCCACGCTGGCCTTGCTGGCCGACCGCGTGGTCGAGCGCGAGAACTGAATCCGCCATGATCAAACTCCTCCCCACGATCAATAGCCCGGCCGACCTTCGACGCATCGGCCGCGGGCAACTCGCCCAGGTGGCCGGCGAGTTGCGCCAGTTCGTGCTCGACACCGTTGCCCAGACCGGCGGCCACCTCGGCAGCAACCTGGGCACGGTGGAGCTGACGGTGGCGCTGCACTACGTGTTCAACACCCCGCACGACCGCATCGTCTGGGACGTGGGCCACCAGACCTACCCGCACAAGGTGCTGACCGGCCGACGCGACCGCATGCACACGCTGCGCCAACTGGGCGGCATCGGCGGGTTCCCGCGCCGCGACGAGAGCGAGTACGACACCTTCGGCACCGCGCACAGCTCCACCTCCATCTCGGCCGCGCTCGGCATGGCGCTGGCCGCACAGCTCAAGGGCGAAGACCGGCGCGCCGTGGCCGTGATCGGCGACGGTGCGATGAGTGCCGGCATGGCCTTCGAGGCGCTCAACAACGCCGGCTTCGGGCACAACGGCCATTCGGTGGACATGCTCGTCATCCTGAACGACAACGACATGTCGATCAGCCCACCGGTGGGTGCGCTCAACCGCTACCTGGCGCGCCTGATGAGCGGCCAGTTCTATGCCGCCGCACGCGAGGGCGCCAAGGCGGTGCTGAAGCCCGTGCCGCCGCTGTTCGAACTGGCGCGCCGCTTCGAAGAGCACGCCAAGGGCATGGTCGTGCCCGGCACGATCTTCGAGGAGTTCGGTTTCAACTATGTCGGCCCGATCGACGGCCACGACCTCGATTCGCTCATCCCCACGCTCGAGAACCTGCGCAGCAAGAAGGGCCCGCAGTTCCTGCACGTCGTCACCAAGAAGGGCTACGGCTACAAGCTCGCCGAGGCCGACCCGGTGAAGTACCACGCGGCAAGCGGCAAGTTCAACCCGGCCGAGGGCTTCCCGAAGGCGAGCAGCCCCGGCAAGCCCACGTTCACCCAGGTCTTCGGCCAGTGGCTGTGCGACATGGCCGAGGCCGACCAGCGGCTCGTGGCCATCACGCCCGCCATGCGCGAAGGCTCGGGCATGGTCGAGTTCCACAAGCGCTTTCCGAGCCGCTACTTCGACGTCGGCATCGCCGAGCAGCATGCCGTCACCTTCGCTGCCGGCCTCGCGTGCGAAGGGCTGAAGCCGGTGGTCGCGATCTACTCCACCTTTCTGCAGCGCGGCTACGACCAGCTCATCCACGACGTCGCCATCCAGAACCTGCCGGTCGTCTTCGCGCTCGACCGTGCAGGCATCGTCGGTGCCGATGGCGCCACGCACTGCGGCGCCTTCGACATTGCCTACGTGCGCTGCATCCCCAACTGCAGCATGCTCACGCCGAGCGACGAGAACGAGTGCCGAATGGCGCTCACCACGGCGTTCCGGCAGAGCCATCCCGTGGCGGTGCGCTACCCGCGAGGTGCCGGTTGCGGCGCCGAGATCCGGCCCGAGCTTACCGAGTGGGCCTGGGGCAAGGGGGTGCTGCGCCGCGAGAGCTCGGTGCGGGCCGATGCCCGGCTCGAGGGCCGGGCGCAGCGCATTGCCATCCTGGCCTTCGGCACGCTCGTGCATGCGGCGCTCTCGGTGGCGGGCAAGCTCGACGCCACGGTCGCCGACATGCGTTTCGCCAAGCCGCTGGACGAGGCGCTGGTGCTCGAACTGGCGCGCACGCATGGTGCGCTGGTCACGGTGGAGGAGGGCTGCGTGACGGGCGGTGCCGGCTCCGCGGTGCTCGAGTGCCTTGCCGCGGCAGGGGTCGAAGTGCCGGTGCTGGTGCTGGGCCTGCCGGACCACTTTGTCGAGCATGGCGACCCTGCCAAGCTGATGTCGATCGTCGGTCTCGACGCCGCCGGCATCGAACTGAGCATCCGCCGGCGCTTCGTGCCTCCCGAGGTGGCGCGGCCGGCACTGGCCGCCGTGAACTCCTGACCCGGCGCCTGCAGCGGGGCTGGAGGTGACCAGCGACCCCGCGGCCATGCGGCCATGCGGCCATGCGGGCGCTGTAAACCATGTGACGCCGTTGCCGACGCAACAGTGTCATGCTCTCGACGACCATGAACAACCTGACCGACGCCCTGCAGATCCCCGACACGCAAAGCGCGCGCGACCACCGCCACCTGGCGATCCAGCGCGTGGGCGTGAAGGATCTGCGCTATCCGTTGGCGCTGTGGGTCGCAGGCGCGGTCCAGCCTTGCCCGGCCACCTGGGCGCTCGACGTGGCGCTACCGGCGGAGCAGAAGGGCACGCACATGTCGCGCTTCGTGGCCTGGCTCGAGGAATTGCAGACATCCGGTGCCGTGCTCGATGCGCCGGGCCTCCGCGAGCGCCACCTGAACATGCTCACCCGGCTCGGTGCCGAGGAGGGCCGCGTCGAGGCCGAGTTCTCCTTCTTCCTGCGCAAGCGCGCGCCGGTGTCGGGCGTGGCGAGCCTGCTCGACTACCGTGGCCGCTGGGTCTCCGAGACGCGCGCCGGCAAGACCACGGTGTGGGCAGAGGTCGGCGTCCCTGTCAAGAGCCTGTGCCCATGCTCGAAGGAGATTTCGGACTACGGGGCGCACAACCAGCGCGCCGTCGTCACGATCCGTGTCGAGCTGTTGCAGCCCATCGAGTGGCATGAGCTCGTGCGTTTCGCGGAGGACGAGGCGAGCAGCGAGATCTGGCCGATGCTCAAGCGCACCGACGAGAAGTGGGTCACCGAGCGCGCCTACGAGAACCCCAAGTTCGTCGAGGATCTCGTGCGCGACGTGGCGTTGCGCCTCGAGCGCGAGCCGCGCGCGGGGCGCTATGCGGTGGATGTCGAGAACATCGAGTCGATCCACAACCACTCCGCCTACGCCCGCATCGAGCGCATGTAGGAAGCCGAGGCGGGCGCTCCGCGAAGGAGTCGACATCCGCATCGGCAGGGCGTGACGGGGGTCACGACTGACAGGCCGTGTAGGAAATTGCCTGACACGGCCGATCGAAGAAGCTGGACTCAAGCAACCGATGTGAGTCCATGTTGCAGCTCACTTCGGATCGATACAGTGCGTTCCGTCGCCTGTCATTCCTCGATCCCCCGGAGCCAACGCAACATGAACCCCGACCAGATCCTCGCCGAGATCCGCGAAGCCAACCTGTCCTACCTGATGCTCGCCCAGAGCCTCGTTCGCCACGACCGCGAGCAGGCTCTGTTCCGCCTCGGCATCAACGAAGAGACGGCCACGGTGCTGTCGACGATCACGCCGGCGCAGATGATGAAGATCGCCACCGGCAACCAGTTGCTGTGCCGCTTCCGCATGGACGACGACATCGTCTGGAACCTGCTGACCAACCACGGCAAGGGCGCCGCCAACGACGGCATGTCGCGCCTGCACGCCTCGATCCTGCTCGCCGGTCGCCACCGCGAAGCCGCCTGACCGGCGCCCGGAACGAAATCTCCCGCCCGCGCCGCGCAGCAGCCCCCAGAGACCCCCATGGCCCGCACCAAGAGCATCCTCACCGAAGCCAGGCAGATCGAACGCGCCGTCACACTCATCAAGCTCGGCGCGCGCCTCCAGGTGCTGGAGAGCGAGACCGACCTCAGCTACGAGCGCCTGCTCCGCCTGTACAAGGAAGTGGCCGGCAAGAGCCCCAGCAAGGGCCAGTTGCCGTTCTCGACCGACTGGTTCATGACCTGGCAACCGAACATCCACGCCAGCCTGTTCCTGAACATCCACGAATACCTGAACAAGGTTGCGGCGCTGGACGAGATCGACACCGTCATCAAGGCCTACCAGCTCTACACCGAGCAGATCGCCGCGCAGGGCCTGGCGCCGCAGCTGTCGGTGACACGCGCCTGGCGCCTGGTGAAGTTCGTCGACAACGGCATGCTGACGATGACGCCTTGCAGCAAGTGCGGCGGCCACTTCGTCACCCACCCGCACGAGATCGCGCGCCACTACGTGTGCGGCCTTTGCAACCCGCCGGCGCGCGCCGGCAAGGGCAAGCTCGCCGGTGCGCTCTCCGACGCCAGCCGCGCGTTCGATGCGCCCGTGAGCACTGCTGCACATTAACGCGGCGTCGACGCCAGACACGACTTCAGCAAACGCGCGCATCATCCGATCAAGCTTTCAGCAACTGAGTTTTCCAACGGTTCATTGCTCGTCTCCTCCTGGCACAGTCCCCTGTGCTTTCAAGCGGGTCCTTCGGGGCCCGCTTTTTTTCGCCTGCCTAGAGCCGAGCCGCGATCGCGATCGAATTGACCTGCCGTCGACGCGCTTCTTGCCGGCTGCGCCGGTGCAGACGTCGCGACACTGCGGGCTGGACCCACTGCCGCCGCGCCCTGCGTGCCCTCCCTGCGCGCCGCCGCCCCGCGGCAGCCGATCACGCCGGTCCGCCCCATCGCTCCATGTCCCTGCGCCTTGTTTCGCACCTGCCATGGCCCGCACCTGCGCTTCTGGCGTGGACGGCCGGCTGGGCTGCGGCGTGGTCTTGTCGCCAGGTCGGACTTCTTGGCGGCCCGGATCTCGCCGTCGGCACGGCCGTGGCAGTCGCCTTCGCCGTGGGCAACGCCGGCGCCTGGCGGCGCTTCATCGCGGCATCCGGCTTCCCTGCCTCGACGGCGCTGCTGGCCATCGGCGCGGGCGCCGACGCCTCGGCCTGGTTGCTTGCGCTGGCGCCGCTGCTGTTGCTGTACCCGTTGCGCGCCTGGCGCGACGCGCCTTTCTTCCCCACGCCCGCCGCCGCGTTGACGGGGCTGGACCGGGTCGTGAATCCGCCGCCGCGCTGCGTGCTCGACGCCGGCTGCGGCCTCGGCCACGGCCTCGCGGCGCTACGGCGGTTGTGGCCCGGCGCGGCGCTGCACGGCGTGGAGTGGAGCTTGCCGATGGCCTGGCTCGCGGCTCGCCGTCTGCCGAGCGCCGACATCACCCGCGGCGACATGTGGGCCCGCTCCTGGTCCGGTTTCGACTTCGTCTACCTGTTCCAGCGCCCCGAAACCATGCCCCGGGCTTGGCAGAAGGCCCTGGCCGAGATGGCCGATGGCGCCTGGTTCGCGAGCCTCGAGTTCCCGGTGCCCGGTGTGGCGTCGGTGGCCGTCGTCGACGCGGGGGTCGGCCGCCCGCTGCACCTCTATCGCGTGCGCTGCGCCGCAACAACAGCGTCCGGCTCCCACTCAACCGGGGCCCGACCGGGCCGATAACCCCAGCATCTTCCGCTCCCCGGCGCTGGCGTGCCGCGGGAGCCCTGCACAAAACGCATCATGTTCGTCATCATCGGCTGGGCCCTCGCTCTTGGTTGCATCTTCGGCGTGTACATCGTGCACGGCGGCAACATCGGCGTCATCCTGAAGGCGCTGCCGTTCGAGATGATCACCATCTTCGGCGCTGCGCTGGGCGCCTTCCTGGCCAACAACCAGATGAAGGTGGTGAAGGCCTCGATCAAGGGCCTGGCCGCGTGCTTCAAGGGCAGCAAGTTCAGCAAGACGCGCTACATGGAACTGCTGGCGCTGCTGTTCGACATTCTCCAGAAGGCACGCAAGGAAGGCCTGATGTCGATCGAGAAGGATGTGGAGGACCCGCACAACTCGCCGCTGTTCAAGAAGTACCCCACGGTGGGCACCGACCACCACGTCACGGAGTTCATCACCGACTACCTGCGCATGATGGTCTCGGGCAACCTCAACGCGCACGAGATCGAAAGCCTGATGGACAGCGAAATCGAGACGCACCATCAGGAAGAGCACGCTGCCGTCGCGGCCATCGGCCGCCTCGCCGGCGGCCTGCCGGCCTTCGGCATCGTGGCCGCGGTGCTGGGCGTGGTCAACACCATGGGCTCGGTGGGCCAGCCTCCGGCGGTGCTGGGCGGCATGATCGGCTCGGCGCTGGTCGGCACCTTCCTCGGCATCCTGCTCGCCTACGGCTTTGTCGAGCCGCTAGGCGGCCTGCTCGAGCAGAAGGTCGAGGACGCTGGCAAGGAACTGCAATGCATCAAGACCACGCTCCTGGCCAGCATGCAGGGTTATGCGCCCCAGGTGGCGATCGAATTCGGGCGCAAGGTGCTCTATTCGGGCGACCGGCCGACCTTCACCGAGCTCGAAAGCCATGTGAAGGGCAAGAAGTGAAGGCGATGCCGCTCGGCCCTCGAGTCTTGGAGATGCACCATGGCCGGTGATGCCAAGAAGCTCCAGCCGATCATCATCAAGCGCATCAAGAAGGGCGGCCATGCCGTTCACGGCGGTGCGTGGAAGATCGCCTATGCCGACTTCGTGACGGCGATGATGGCCTTCTTCCTGCTCATGTGGTTGCTGGGCAGCACCACGGAAGGCGACAAGAAGGGCATCGCCGACTACTTCGCCTCGCCGCTGAAGGTGGCAATGCTCGGCGGTTCGGGCTCGGGCGATTCGTCGTCCGTCGTGCGCGGCGGCGGCCAGGATCTCACCCGGACGACCGGGCAGGTGAAGGCTGGCGAGATCGAGTCGCGGCGCAGCACCATCAACCTGCGCGTGCTCAAGGCCGAGCAGCGACGCGCCGAGATCGCGCGCCTGGAAGACCTCAAGCGCAAGGTCGAGCAGAAGCTCTCGGGCAACGAGCGCCTGGCCATGATGCGCTCGCAGATCCTGCTCGACATGACCGCCGACGGCCTCCGCATCCAGATCGTGGATGAGGAGGGCCGGCCCATGTTCGGCAGCGGCAGCCCCGACCTGCAGCCCTACATGCGCGAACTGCTGCGCGAACTGGGCGGCGTGCTCGCCGGCGTGCCCAACCGGCTCACGCTCGAGGGCCACACCGACGCCACGCCCTTTCCGGGCGGAGAGCGCGGGTATAGCAACTGGGAGCTCTCGGCCGATCGCGCCAACACCACGCGACGCGAGCTGCTGGCCGGGGGCCTGCCCGAGGAGCACGTGCTGCGCGTGCTGGGGCTGGCGTCGAGCGTGCCGTTCGTGCCCGCCGACCCGCGTGCTCCAGCGAACCGGCGCATGAGCCTGATCGTGATGAACCGCGAGGCCGAAGAGCGCACGCTGCGCGGCGGCGCCGTCCCAGTCGAGCCGGACCTCGAGGCCGGCGCCGAGGCCGAGACACCCGTGGCACCCGCGCCTTCAAGTCCGCAGACACCGATCCGATAACCCGACCATCAGCGCTGCGCCACGCCGCCCGTTCCAGGAAGCCTCCCATGAGCAACACCACGGACCTCAAATTCCTCATCGTCGACGACTTCTCCACCATGCGGCGCATCGTGCGCGGCCTCCTCAAGGAGATGGGCTGCAACAACGCCGACGAGGCCGAAGACGGCGTCGTGGCCCTGAACTTGCTCAAGAGCGCCAGGTACGACTTCGTTGTTTCGGACATCAACATGCCGAACATGAACGGGTTCGACCTGCTGAAGGCCATCAAGGCGGAGGAGTCGCTCAAGCACATCCCCGTGCTCATGGTGACGGCCGAGGCACGCAAGGAAGACATCGTATTGGCCGCGCAGACGGGCGCCGCGGGTTACATCGTCAAGCCCTTCACCAAGGCCACGCTCGAAGAGAAGGTCCAGAAGATCATGCAGAAGCTGGCGACGCCGGCCTGACCGGTACCGCGCTTCTCAGCTCCCGCGTCCACGACAACGACCTCGCCCAGGTCCGACAACGAGAGAACAACATGAAGATGGACAACGCCACCACGCTGGCGCCTTCGGCACCCCAGGCCGTCGGCGCGGTATCGCCGGAAGTCTTCCAGCAGCTCGGCAATCTCACGCGCCTGCTGCACGACACGCTCGAGCAGCTCGGCGTGATGCCCAAGCTGCAGATCGCCACCGAGGGCCTGCCCGACGCGCGCAGCCGCCTCTCGTACATCGCCGGCAAGACGGCCGACGCCGCGAACAAGGTGCTCAACTCCGTCGACCAGGCCAAGGCCGACCATGCCCACATCTCGGCGGCGACGCGCGAGATCGCCAAGCGCATCGTCGCCGACCCCGTCAAGGCAGTCGCTTCGGGGGCGGTGATGAACTTCGTCGAGGATGTCGAGCGCTGCACGGGTTCGATCGACAACCACCTCACCGACATCATGCTGGCGCAGGACTTCCACGACCTCACCGGGCAGGTGGTCACGAAGGTCATCAAGCTCGCCACCGACCTCGAGGACAGCCTCGTCAAGCTGCTCGTCTCGGTGGTGCCCGAGGACCAGCGCGAACGCGTCGATCCCAGCGTCCTCAACGGTCCGGTGGTCAACCCGCAAGGCCGAACCGACGTGGTCAGCAACCAGGGCGAGGTCGACGATCTCCTGGCCAGCCTGGGATTCTGAGGCGCGCCAGGCGGCAGGGCCCATCGGCCCGGCACTCGCAGCACCCCTCGTCACGCCGCGCGATCACGCGGCGTTTTGTCCTTCTTATCCCCCTCAAGCCCGGCCTCGTGGCCGGCACCATGGCAAGGCTCGCCAGTCCCTGACGGCGAAGCCTCCACGCCATGGCCGCCGACTCGCAGAACTCCGACCGCACCCTTCCCGCCACGCCGCGCAAGATCGAACGCGCGCGCGCCGACGGCCAGGTCGCCCGATCGCGTGATCTTGGTCACTTCCTGGCCCTCGGCGCCGGGGTGGCGCTGCTCGCCGCCTTCGCGCCGGAGCTGACGCGCTGGCTCACCCAGGCGCTGGCCGAGGCGATGCGCTTCGACGCCGCGCAGATCGCCGATCCGCGCGCGATGTCCGAGCGCATGCTCGCGCTGGCGACGACGCTGCTGTGGGTGCTGCTGCCGATCGGCGGCGTCACGGTGCTGCTGGCCCTCGGCGGCGGCCTGCTGTGCGGGGGCTGGAACTTCACGCTCAAGCCGCTCGCGCCACAGTTCGGCAAGCTCGACCCCCTGGCCGGCATCGTGCGCCTGTTCTCGGGCGCGCACCTGGCCGAGGCGGCCAAGGCTTGCCTGCTCTCCCTGCTGCTGGTGCTCGCCGGCGCCTGGATGCTGAACACGCTTTGGCCCAGCGCGGCAGCACTCCTCGCCGTGCCCCTGCCGCAGGCCCTGGTGGCGGCGGGCGACCTGTTGCAGCGCGGCCTGCTCGCCATCGGCCTGCTGCTGGCGGTCTTTGCCGTCATCGACGTGCCGCTGCAGCGCCAGATGCTCGCGCGCCGCCTGCGCATGAGCTTCGAGGAGGTCAAGCGCGAGATGCGCGAGTCCGAGGGCAACACCGAGGTCAAGGGCAAGATGCGCGCGCGCATGCGCGAGCTCGTCAACCGCCGCATGCTCGCCGCGGTGCCGCGCGCCGATCTCGTGGTCATGAACCCCACGCACTACGCGGTCGCACTCAAGTACGACGAAGCGAAGATGGGCGCGCCGCGTGTCGTGGCCAAGGGCGCCGACCTGGTGGCGCTGCGCATCCGCGACATCGCCAAGGAGGCTCGCGTGCCCGTGCTGCAGGCGCCGCCGCTGGCGCGCGCCCTCTACGCGCACACCGAGGTCGACCAGGAAGTGCCGGCCCGCCTCTTCGGCGCGGTGGCGCAGGTTCTGGCCTGGGTCTACCAGCTGCGCGAAGCGGTGGCCGCGGGCCGGCCTTTCGGCGCGCCGGCCCCGATGCCGGATGTACCCGCCGACATGGACCCGCTCGCTGAGGTCGCCGCGGGCGCTGCCGCGGCCGGCGGAGCAGGTGCATGAACGACTTCCTCGCTTCGGTCCGCACGGCGCTTGATCCGCGCCAGGGTGGTGGCGCCAAGAGCGCGGCGCTGAAGGCGCTCGTGCTGCCCATCTTCGTCGTGCTGATGCTGGCGATGATGGTGCTGCCGCTGCCGGCCTTCGCGCTCGACCTGCTGTTCACCTTCAACATCGCACTGGCGCTGATGGTGGTGATGGTGTCGGCGCAGATGGTGCGACCGCTCGACTTCGCGGCCCTGCCGAGCGTGCTGCTCGTGACCACGCTGCTGCGTCTGTCGCTCAACGTCGCCTCGACGCGGGTCGTGCTCACCGAGGGCCACACCGGCCCGGCCGCGGCCGGCAAGGTCATCGAGTCGTTCGGTCACTTCCTGATCGGCGGCAACTTCGCCGTCGGCCTGATCGTCTTCGCCATCCTCGTCGTCATCAACTTCGTCGTCGTCACCAAGGGCGCCGAACGCATCGCCGAGGTCGGCGCCCGGTTCGCCCTCGATGCGATGCCCGGCAAGCAGATGGCCATCGACGCCGACCTGAATGCCGGCCTCATCGACGAGAAGGAGGCCCGCCGCCGCCGTGCCGAGGTGGGCGAGGAAGCGGACTTCTTCGGTTCCATGGACGGTGCCAGCAAGTTCGTGCGCGGCGACGCGATGGCCGGCATCCTGATCCTCGTTATCAACATCGTCGGTGGCCTCGTCATCGGCATGGCAATGCACGGCATGGGGGCGGGCGAGGCGGCGCGCAGCTACATCGTGCTGGCGGTCGGTGATGCGCTGGTGGCGCAGATCCCGGGCCTCCTGATCTCCGTGGCGGCGGCGATCGTCGTTTCGCGCGTGGGCAAGGAGCAGGACATCGGCACGCAGATCCGCGGCCAGGTGTTCGATTCGCCGCGCTCCCTGGCGCTGACCGCGGCCATCATCGGCGGGCTCGGCCTCGTGCCGGGCATGCCGCACATCGTCTTCGCCATCATCTCGGCGGGCCTGGCGGCGCTGGCCTGGCGGCTGCACCAGGCCAAGCTGCGCGCGGCCGCGGCGCCCGAACGCACCGAGGTCGTGGCGGCCCGCGAGGCCAACCCGGAGGCAAGCTGGGACGACCTCACGCCGGTCGACACGCTCGGCCTCGAGGTCGGCTACCGGCTCATCGCGCTCGTCGACAAGTCGCGCGGCCCCGGCGGCGTGGGGGACCTGCTGGCGCGCATCAAGGGCGTGCGCAAGAAGTTCGCGCAGGATGTCGGCTTCCTGCCGCCGCCGGTGCACATCCGCGACAACCTCGTCGAGCTCAAGCCGAGCGTGTACCGCGTCACGCTGCGTGGCGCCGTGGCGGGCGAGGGCGAGGCGATGCCCGGCATGTGGCTCGCCATCAACCCTGGCGGCCCGGGACCGAACGGCGGTGCCGTCATGGCGCAACTGCCCGGCACTCGCACGCAGGACCCGGCCTTCGGTCTGCCGGCGGTCTGGATCGAGGAGCGCCACAAGGAGATGGCGCAGATGGCCGGATTTACGGTCGTTGATTGCCCGACCGTCGTCGCCACCCACCTCTCACACTTGATGCAGGTGAATGCCGCCCGCCTTCTCGGTCGGGTCGAGACGCAGCAACTCGTCGAGCACGTCACCAAACTGGCCCCCAAGCTCATCGAAGACGTCGTCCCCAAGATGGTTTCCATTCCCACCCTCCAGCGCGTGCTGCAGTTGCTGCTGGAGGAGGGCGTGCACATCCGCGACATGCGCTCGATCATCGATTGCCTGGCCGAGCATGCCAGCACCGTGAGCGACCCGTACGAGCTGGCCCGACGCATCCGCACGCACCTCGCGCCGGCCATCGTGCAGCAGATCTACGGTCCGGTGCGCGAGCTCGACGTCATCGCCCTCGACCCCGACCTCGAGCGCCTGGTGACGCAGGCCCTGAATTCGCCACACGGCGCCGCGCTCGACCCCGGCATCGCCGACACGCTGGCCAAGAGCGCTGCCGACACCGCACGCTCGCAGGAAGACCGCGGGCACCCCGCGTGCCTGCTCGTGCCCGACCCGATCCGCGCGCCGATCGCCCGCCTCCTCAAGCGCGCCGCACCGCGCCTGAAGGTGCTGGCCCACAGCGAGATCCCTGAGACGCACACCATCCGCATCGGCTCGATCATCGGAGCGCCAGCATGAACCTCAAGCGATTCACCGGTCGCACCCCGCGCGACGCCCTGGCCCTGGTTCGCCAGGCCTTCGGTGACGATGCCGTCGTCATGAGCACCAAGCCCTGCGCCGAAGGCGTGGAGGTGCTGGCCATGGCGCCCGAGAGCGTCGAGGACCTCGAGCGCGTCGGTGCCGGCCTGCCCGCGCCGACGCGGGCCGAGCCGCGGCCTTCGACCTTCGGCGCGCTCGGTATGGAGGCCTCGCGGCTCCAGCCCGCGGCGCGCCGCCCGGCCGGCGCAGCCGGCCACCAAGGCGGCGCGCCAGCGTTCGACCGCGTCGAGCCCACGTTCGACGGCCGCGCGCCCGAGGGCGGCGTCGGCGACGATGTGCGTCAGCTGCAAATGAGCACGCTGTCGTTCCAGGACTACGTGCGCGAACGCATGCTCAAGCGCCGCCAGGCCGAGCTGGGCGCCGCCGTCGCCGAGCCCGAACCGCCAGCGCCGCCCGTCGTCTCGCCCATCGCCCAGGCGCGCGCCCGTCTGGCCGCCCAGCAGACCGAGCGCGCCGATGCGCGCCAGGCATCCGCACACGGGTTCGCAGATTCCACCTTCGGCGCGCCCGGCGTGGCCCGGGCCGCTGCCATGGCCGAAGCGCTGGCTGCCCCGATGGCGCCACGCACCGCGCGCCCGGTGGCCTCCCCGCCGGCTCGCGCCGCAGCGATGCCGAACGCGATGCCCGCTCCGACAGCCGCTCCGATGGCCGCGCGCCCAGCCGCCGCCATGAACCACGCCGCCGATCCGGTGCCCGCGCTGCACAAGGTGGCCCCGGTCAGGCGCCCGGACCCGCCGGTGCTCCGCCATGCCGTGGCGCAAGGCCCTGCCGTCGCCGCGCCGGCTGCGGCCGCTGACTCTCGTCCCGACCAGACGGCCATGATGAGCGAGCTGCGATCGATGCGTGGCCTCATCGAGCAGCGCTTCGGAGCGCTCGCCTTCATGGAGAAGCTGCAGCGCCAGCCGCGCCAGGCACAGCTCACGCAACGCCTGCTCGACGCCGGCTTTTCGCCGGCGCTGACACGCCGCCTGGCCGAGTGCCTGCCCGCTGAAGTGGAAGAGATCTCCTGGGCCGCCGGCGTGCTGGAGCGCAACCTGGCCACGGGCGAGCGCGAAGCCGCGCTCGAGGACGCGGGTGGCGTCTACGCGCTCATTGGCGCCACCGGCGTCGGCAAGACCACGAGCACGGCCAAGATCGCAGCTGCCTTTGCCACCAAGCATGGCGCGGCCAACCTCGGCCTCGTCACCCTCGATGCCTACCGCGTGGCCGCGCACGAGCAGCTGCGCACGTACGGCCGCATCCTGGGCGTGCCCGTGCACACGGCGCACGACCGTGCCTCGCTGGAAGACTTGCTCGAGCTGCTCGCCGGCAAGCGCATGGTGCTCATCGACACCGCCGGCATGGCGCAGCGCGACACACGCACCCGCGAGCTGCTCGAGATGTTGCAGCGTCCGGCCATCAACCGCCTCGTCGTCATCAGCGCTGCGGCCCAGGGCGAGACCATCGAAGACCAGCTCTCGGCCTATGCCGGCCCCGGCTGCCGCGGCGTCGTGCTGTCCAAGGTCGACGAGGCCGTGAAGCTGGCGCCGGCGCTGGACGCGATGATCCGCGCCCGCCTGAAGGTGCTGGCCGTCGCCAACGGCCAGCGCGTGCCCGAAGACTGGCACCGCCTCTCGGCGCACGCCCTCGTGCAGCGCGCGCTGCGCGCCCAGGGCGCGCCGGCCTGGCGCATGGAGCCGGCCGAGGTGAACCTCGTCTTCGCGGGTCAGCCCTTTGCTGCAGGTGCTGGCAATGCCGCCCCTGGTGCCGCGCCGACGCTTGCCTGAACCTCGTTCGAAGCCGACTCCAGCCCCGCTCCATCGGATATGCGCGATTTCTACGCCACCTCCGCGTCCGTGCCGCTCGACCAGGCCGAGGGCCTGCGACAGCTTTTTGCCGGGCGCGCCGGCCGTGCCCGCCAGGTCATCGCCCTCGCAGCCAACCCTCATGTCGCCTTCAACGCCACCGTGCTCGACCGCGTGGCGGCGATGTTGTCCTGCCTGGGCCGCCAGGTGCTGGTCGTCGACGCCGCCTTGTCCGCGCCGGCGCCCAACGAACTCGCGAGGCTGGACCTCGCTGCCGGCATCGAGCCGATGATGCCCGGCGTCGCCTACCTGCCGGCGCGCGGCCTGCTCATGCAGTACGTGGACACGCGCGGCTCGGCGGCGCGCTTCGTCGAGGCGCTCTTCGACGCCGTGCCCAGCGCCGACGTGGTGCTGGTGCACGCCGAGGCCGCCGACCTGGCGCGCATGCTCGTGCGCACCGTCGCGCGCCCGCTGCTCATGGCGGCCGACCACCCGGAGAGCCTGAAGCACGCCTACGCCAGCTGCAAGCTCCTGATGCAGCGCACGGGCCTGGCCACCTTCGACCTCCTGCTTGCCGCCTCGGCGCGCTCGCCCCGCATCCTGAGCATCGTGGCCAGCCTGCGCGGTTGCGCCGACAGTTTTCTCGGCGCGCTGGTGCACGACTGGGCCCTCATCGATCCGGCCCTGCCGGTGCCGCTGACGCGCGACGAGATGCGCGCCGAGATGAGCGATGGCGTGGCCGACGACGCGCATGCCGGCGCGCAGGGCGACCCGCACGACTTCGCGCGCGCGGCGCGCCTGGCCGCCTTGCTGGCCGCCCAGCTCGCGCTCGACGACGCCCCCGATTCCGCACCGGCCCCGGCCGGCGCCGCCCTGTATTCCGAACCCGCTGCCCCCGGGCGTTCCTTGCCCAACGATCGATAGAGGTTGAACCAGCCATGTATACCGCCAAGGGAACACTCGACGCCGGCGCGCTGCTCAAGCAGTACCAACCGCTCGTTCGCCGCCTGGCGCACCAGATGATCGCCAAGCTCCCGGCCAACGTGGAGCTGGACGACCTCATCCAGGTGGGCATGATCGGCTTGAGCGACGCACTCTCGCGCTTCGACGCCAACCAGGGCGTGCAGTTCGAGACCTTCGCCACCCAGCGCATCCGCGGTGCCATGCTCGACGAGCTGCGAGGCAACGACTGGATGAGCCGCGGCGACCGCCGCCACCAGCGCAGCATCGAGACGGCCGTGCACAAGCTCGAGCAGCGCTTCGGCCGCGCGCCGAGCGAAAGCGAGATCGCGCGCGAGATGGGCCTCACGCTCGTCGCCTACCAGGAGCTGCTGGGCAAGGTGCGCGGCACCCAGCTCATCTACCTCGAGGACATGAGCGGCGACGACGGCGACGAGGACTACCTCGACCGCCATGTTGCCGACGAGCAGGCCAACCCGGTAGCGCGCCTGCAGGACCAGCGCATGCGCGAGGCGCTTGTCGAGGCCATCAAGCAGCTGCCGGAACGCGAGCAGTACGTGATGAGCATGTACTACGAGCAGGACATGAACCTGAAGGAGATCGCGGCCGTGCTCGGCGTCACCGAGAGCCGCGTCTGCCAGCTGCACAGCCAGTCGATCGCCCGCCTGCGCTCGCGTCTGCGCGAGTGGTAGTGGGTTCTGCCGCGGGCCCTCGCGGTGCGCTCCAAGCCAGCCATCCCACGAGACACGGAGACAGGAAGACATGTTGCTCGCCTTCAGGCGCCGCGCCTCCACCGCCCCCCCGCCGGTTGAATCGCCCCCGGTCGCTCGCGGCCCCGACCTGAACCGAGTCATCGAAGACCTGGCTCTGCAGGCATCGGCCCTGGGCCAGGAAGCGGCCGAGGTGCGTGGCGCCATCGAGGATGCCAGCCAAGCCGCCCAGGTGCAGGCGCAGGCCGTGCTCGCGCTCACCCAGCAGCTGCAGCAGGTTGGCCAGGCGCAGACCGGCATCGCCGTCGAGACCGAGGCCGCACTGAAGGCCGTGGCCCAGGTGGGTGACGCCGTGCACGGCGTCGGCCAGGAAGTCGGTGGCATCGTGACCACGCTGCGCGAGGTCTCGCAGGCGGCGCGCGAGATCACGCAGATTGCATTGCAGACGCGGCTCGTCGCCTTCAACGCCTCCGTCGAGGCCAAGCGCGCTGGCGAGGCCGGGCGCGGCTTCTCGGTTGTGGCCGATGCGGTGAAGGATCTCGCCGCGCGCGTCGAGACCTCGTCCAAGCAGATCATGGGCACCGTCGGCCAGCTGGACAGCCGCGTCGGCGCGCTCGAACGCGAGGTGCGCCGAAACGAGCAGGCACCGGCCGACCAGCAAGGGGCAGTGCATCGTGCGCTGGCCACGGTCGATGAAGGCGTGCGGCGCATCCACGAGGCCAGCGGTCGCAGCCGCGATGTGTGCGAAGGCCTCGAGAGCCAGGTCGGCACCATCGAGGGCGAGATCCGGGGCACCACGGGTCGCCTTTCGGCCACGTTGGCGCGCACGGAGAAATTCCTGCGCATCTCCGAGCACCTCATCGAGGCGGTGGCCGAGTGCGGCGTGCGCACGACCGACAGCCCGTTCGTCGAGGCGGCGCAGCAGGCCGCGCAGCAGGTGTCGCAACTGCTCGAGGAGGCGCTGCGCGCGGGTGCCGTGTCGCAGGGCGACCTCTTCGACGAGGACTACCGCGCCGTGGACGGCAGCGCCCCGCAGCAGCACATGACGCGTTTCGTGCCGCTGGCAGAGCGGCTCTTCCCGCAGGTGCAGGAGCGCGTGCTGGGCCTGTCGGACAAGGTGGTGTTCTGCATCGCCGTCGACCGCAACGGCTACATCGCCTGCCACAACCAGAAGTACAACCACCCGCAGCGCCCGGGCGACGTGGTCTGGAACACGGCCAACTGCCGCAACCGACGCATCTTCAACGACCGCACCGGGCTGGCCTCGGCGCGCAACCAGCGGCCATTCCTGCTGCAGACCTACCGCCGCGACATGGGCGGCGGCAACTTCGTCATCCTGAAGGAAGCCGCGGCGCCGATCACCGTGTCGGGCCGCCACTGGGGTGGCTTGCGGCTGGCGTTCAAGTTCTGATCACGCGTGGGCCGCGGTGGCGCTTGATTGGCGCTGCAGGCGCCCGGCCCCAAGCGAAACGCCCGGTCGACCCGGGCGTTTGCATTTCAGCCGAAAGGCGGCCTGGCCGGGCCGGGCCGCTCAGGCCCAGGCGGAACCCGTGGTGGGGGCGCGCTCCGCGTAGCCGGCCGCCGAGTACGTGCCGGCCGCGGGCCCGGGCGCCGGCAGCAGCACCTCGATGGCCCGGTCGACCGAGGCGGTGGCACGGGCGAGCGCCTCGCGATGCGCTGCAACGCGGCCTACCGCATAGGCGAGTTGGCGGCGCAGCGTCGGCGTCAGGGCGCCAGGCTCACGCAGGACGGGACCTGCGGCCTCGAGGGCGGCCACGAGCTGGTCGGCCGCCGACTGGAGCGCCTGCGCGTCGCGGCCCTGCAAGGCGGTGCTGAGGGCGGTGAGCTGCTCGTCGAGCAGGCTCAAGGTCGTGGCGAGCGGCGCTGTGCGCGGCACTACCTCGCCCGTCTTGCCGGAGGGCATCGCCTGGGTCCGCGCGTGGGCCGTCATGACCGTTGACCTTTCAGCCGAGTTTGCGGCCGAGCAGTTCTTCGGCGTTGACGATCAGCTTGTCAGCGATCGCCTGGGCGTCGATCTTGTAGGTGCCCTCGCGGATGGCCGTGGCGATGCGCTCGACCTTGGCCGCGTCGAACGCGTTGTCGTCGGCGGCCTGGACGAGCAGTGAAGCCGCCGGCGACAGGGCAACCTGCGCACTGGGCTCCGCGGCATCCGCGCCCTTGGCGGGCGCGCTGCCGGAAGGCCCCTTGCGATCCGTGACCTGGGTGGCCGGGGCGGTGGGCTTGCTTTCGAACGAACCGATCTTCATGGTGAACTCCTGTCCAGGGCCGGCGCTGGGTCGACTCCCGCTGACATGTACGCTCTATCGGCTGGGCCTTTGCCGGACTTGAGGGTGGATTCGAAAAGAATTCTCGCCGACCCCCCTCGTTCGTGGGTCGGGGGCCCGGAGCCCGGGCACCGGGAAACGGCAACTTTGCCGTCAAAGCCACCCGGCAGGATCGCGCGCAGGCTGGTTCGCCGGCGGGGCGCGCCGCGCCTGTCTCGCCTCACGGCCGCACCTCCACCAGTGCCTCGCCGACGGCCTGGCCCGTGAGGATGCGCCCCCCTTCGGTGCGCACACGCACGGGCTGGCCCTCGATCCCGTGTCCAAGGGCCAGGCCGTCGGCCTGGACGTTGAAGCCCGGGCCGCTGGCCACGATGCGCACGGCCTGGCCGTTGGCAAACCAGCGGCGCGCCTGCAAATCGGCTTCGCGCAGCGCCTGGCCGGGGCTGACCGGGCGGGCGAGAGTACGTCCGGCGATGGCTGCGAGCGCGCCCAGCGGAGGCGAAGGGGCCGCGGCCCAATCCGTCTCGGCCAGTTCCCATTGCTCGCTGGCCACGAGCGCGCCGCTGGGGAGCGCGGCCTTGCTCGTCCAGGCCGGCGCCAGCACCTGCACCTGAACCGGCAGGAACGCCCGCCAGCGCACGCGGCCCGAGACACAGCGCAGGCCGACGCGCGTGGTGCCCCAGGTGGGCAGGCCGGCCGCGAGAAAGGGCTCCACGCGCGCGCAGGGCGCGAGCCGCAACCGCGCGTCGAGCGGGCCGGCGCTGGCGACGATGCGTGCGCCGACGGGTGCGAGCGATGCGGCCGACTGCCGGGCCAGTGTCAGAGCTTCCTCGATCAGCGCGGCGTCTGGTTCGAAGCCCGCCTGCGGGGCGGCCTGGGCCAGAACACCCTGGCCGGAGGTTGCGATGAAGGCGGCGCCAGCGCTGACGAGCAGCCTGCCGAGCACGGTTGCGTCGCGTCGCCGCGAGGCACGATGCGCGCCGCCACGCGGGCAGCCGCCCGCGCCTGCATCGATCCGATGGCGGCACTTCTTCACGAGCGCCAATGTAGCCAGCACGGCCAGCCAGGAGGGTGCGAGTTGCGGGCTGAAAGGGCCGCTTATCCGCCTCATGCGGCCGACCGCGCTCCACAGAATCGGCGTCCACATCCCAAGGTGGGGCCACGCATGATTCCCAAGCTCACCGCCAGTCTCGACTTCCACGGCCAGGCGCTGCTCCTGCGGGCCGAGCGTCAGCGCCTGATTGCCGGCAACATCGCGAACGCCGACACCCCGGGCTTCAAGGCGCGTGACTTCGACTTCGCCAGCGCCCTGCGTGCGGCCAGTGCCGGCGCGACCGGCGCGATCGGCGACGGTGTCGCCAATGCGCCCGGCGAAGGCATTGCCCAGGGCGTGATGCAGGCGGGGGGGCGCCCGGCGCCACTGTTGCGCTACGCCTTGCCGGCGCAGACCAACCTCGACAGCAACTCGGTCGACATGGACCGCGAGCGTGCCGCCTTCGCACAGAACGCCACGCAATACGAGGCTTCGCTTCGCTTCATCAACGGCAGCGTGCGCACCGTGCTCGACGCGATGAAGAGCCATCACCAGGGCTGAGCCCTGGCCCCTAGCCTGACGGAGCCCCCATGAGCCTCGCCCGCATCTTCGACGTCGCCGGCAGCGCGGTCAGCGCGCAGAGCCAGCGCCTGAACGTCGTGGCCTCCAACCTGGCCAACGCCGACACCGTGGCCGGCCCCGACGGCAGCCCCTACAAGGCGCGCCAGGTCGTGTTCCAGACGCTGCTGATGGGCGCACCCGGTGCCCCGGGCCGCGACGCCAATGCCGGCGTGCGCGTGTCGACCATCACCGAGTCCGACGCCGTCGCACGCCGCGTGCACGACCCCAAGCACCCCGGTGCCGACGCCGAGGGCTACGTCACCTACAGCAACGTGAGCCCCGTGGAGGAGATGGTGAACATGATCTCCGCCTCGCGCTCCTACCAGAACAACGTCGAAGTCATGAACACGGCGCGCAACCTGCTGCTGAAGACGCTGCAGATGGGCCAGTCGTGATCGCGTCCGTCGTTCGCGCTGGCGCCTCGACGCACTGAACCGGACCTGCCATGCCCACCATCGATGTTTTCACCGCGCTGAACAGCGCCAATTCCGGCAACTCGGCCACCACGGCCAATGCCGCCGGCAGCGCCGACCGGTTCCTCAAGCTGCTCGTGACGCAGATGCAGAACCAGGACCCGCTCAACCCGCTCGACAACGCGCAGGTGACGAGCCAGATGGCGCAGATCAACACCGTCTCCGGTGTCGAGAAGCTGAACGAGACGGTGGCCGGCCTGAACCGCCAGTTCCTGCAGATGCAGGCGCTGCAGGGCGCCTCGCTCGTCGGCCGAAGCGTCACGGTACAGGGCGACCGCATGCATGTGATGGAAGGCACGGCCGCCGGCGGTTACGAGATCGCCTCGCCGGCCGACCGCGTGCGCGTGGAGGTGCTCAACGGTGCCGGCCGCGTCGTCGACACGCTCGACCTCGGCGCGCAGACCACCGGCCGCCACGGCTTCGAATGGCAGGCGCCGACCGGCACGACCGAGGGCACCGAGTTCCGCTTCCGCGTCATCGCCACGGCCGGTGCCGCGGCCGTGCAGAGCACGGCGCTGATGCGTGACGAGGTGCAGGCCGTCAGCCTCGCGGGCGACACGCTGCGCCTGGACACCCGCTGGTCGGGTGCCATCGACTACAGCGCCGTGCGCGCCGTGAACTGAGCCCCTCCCTCGTCCCCTTCTACAACCGACCCCGCTCCCCCCAGGACACCCAAGGATCCCCATGAGCTTCCAGCAAGGCCTCTCCGGACTGAACGCCACCAGCAAGAACCTGTCGGTGATCGGCAACAACATCGCCAACGCCAACACCTTCGGCGCCAAGGTCGCACGGGCCGAGTTCTCCGACATGTATGCCATCGCGCTCAACGGCGTCAACAGCAACGGCATCGGCATCGGCACCAACCTGGCCTCGGTGGCGCAGCAGTTCACCCAGGGCAACCTGCGCACGACCGAGAACCCCATGGACCTGGCGATCAACGGCTCCGGCTTCTTCCAGCTCACCGACGGCCTGAGCCCGCCCAGCTACTCGCGCAACGGCCAGTTCAAGATCGACCGCGACGGCTACATCGTCAACAACACCGGGCTGCGGCCGTCGGTGAGCTGGAAGAAGCCCGAGCCGTTGATGGCCAGGTCCATCG